>JAUXGG010000273.1 GCA_030622265.1 Candidatus Eiseniibacteriota bacterium | reverse complement strand
TCACCATCCATCTTGGTGAGGATCACCCCGTCGATGCCTAAGGCCGAGCCGAACTCCGTGGCGATCGTCACGGCATCCTGGCCCGTCATCCCGTCGGCCACCAAGATGGTCTCGTGAGGACTCGTGGTCGCCTTGATCTGGCGGAGTTCCTCCATCATCTTGGAGTCTATATGGAGCCTACCCGCGGTATCGGTGATAACATAGTCCACCGCCCGCTTCCGGGCCTCCTTGAGGCCGCGCTTGACGATTTCTACCGGATTGGCCTGCTCCTGCTCGTAGTAGACATCCACAGGAACCGCCTTGGCCAGCGTCTCAAGCTGCTGGACCGCCGCAGGCCGGTAGATGTCGGCGGCAATCAGCAGGCCTTTCCTGCCCTTGCTCTTAAACCGCCTGGCGATCTTGGCGCATGCAGTGGTCTTGCCTGAACCCTGAAGCCCCACCACCATGATCTTGGTGGGAGGATCCGGGGCGAAGGTGATCTCGCTGGCCCCCTCACCCATGATGTCCCTGAGCTCCTCAAAGACAATCTTCACGAACTGCTGGCCCGGCGAAATGCTCGTAAGTACCTGCTCACCG
Source organism: Candidatus Eiseniibacteriota bacterium (assembly GCA_030622265.1). Lineage (GTDB taxonomy): Bacteria > Arandabacterota > Arandabacteria > Arandabacterales > Arandabacteraceae > JAUVJV01. The sequence goes on along the minus strand of JAUXGG010000273.1, from coordinate 3,294 downwards.
AGGGACTTGACCTTCACATCCTCGGTAAACTGCTTGACTACCTTGTAGTTAACATCCGCCTCTAAGAGGGCGAGCCGTACGTCCTTTAAGGCGTCGGCCACGTTTTTCTCACTGATCTTACCGTGGCCCCGTATGCGCTTAAGGGCGTTTTCCAGCTTTTCTGAGAGTTCAGAAAACATGGGTTTACCCGTCTATAAGATAAAAGCAAAACCGCTTCGAGCGGCCACTCCGACTTGAACTCGATTTCAGACAGTTATGTTAACACCTCAAGGGGGGTGTACGCAAGCGGAAACGCTGACCGGGAAAAGGCCCCAAATGGGGCGCGTAAGGCCTCCGGGAAGCCTGGTCAGGCATCTTTAGCCGGCAGATCGCTGATGGCCCCGAGGTGGGTGGCTTTTGCCCCGGGCCGGTGCTATAGTGAAATCCACCCTGCGGGGAGATCGGAGGACTCGATTGGACCGGCGTGCGGCTCCAAGCAGAAGTGTGGCTCGAGACAGGAATCCAACATCGGGAAGGAATGAGGCATCAGGCAGGAAAAGGATCACCGTCCTGGCCTTCTTTTGCCTGCTCCTGGCCCTGGGGACAGGAGTGCACCGGGACTACGGGATCTCCTGGGACGAGCCCTTCCAGCGGGAGTACGGCCACGCCGCCTATGCCTATATCACCCAGGCCGATGAGAGCATGTTCGAGGGGCCCAACCAGTACTATGGGCCGGCTTTTGAGCTGGCGCTCGTGCTCTCTGAGAAGGCCCTTGGCCTTGATGACTCCCGTGATATCTATTTCATGAGGCACCTTATGACCCACATTCTCTTCCTCGTGGGGCTGGTCTTCTTCTACAAGTTCTGCGTACGGATATTCGGAGACTGGCGGGCGGGGCTCCTGGGATGCATCTTGCTCGTCATAAGCCCCAGGATCTTCGCCCACTCCTTCTACAATTCCAAGGACATACCCGTACTCGCGCTCTATATGATTGGAATGTTCACACTGTTAAGGTTCCTCGATTCGATGACCATCGGCCGCGCCCTCGCTCACGCTCTGGTGTGCGCCATCCTGGTTGACATAAGGATTGAGGGCGGGATGCTGCCCGCCCTCACCGTGGGCTTTGCCGTCGCCACTTTCATTTCGAGCCGGCCCGGAAGGAAAGAGACGCTGCTGAGGTCGGGTTCCCTGGCGGCTTACCTGGGTGCTTTGGTACTGCTGGTGATAGCTCTGTGGCCGACGCTCTGGCGGGATCCCGTTCATCACTTCATCAAGGCCTTCGAGGAGATGAGCCATTATCCACTCAACCTGCCGGTGAAGTACACGGGCAAGTTCATCTGGCCGGAGGACCTGCCCTGGCACTATACCTCGGTCTGGATCTTGATCACCACGCCGGTCGTCCACATGACGTGCTTCATCGCAGGGGTGACGGCTTCGATCGGTTTTCTCTTCCGGAAGTACACGGCCTTTCCAATCCGCACGAGAGACCTGGTGCTTCTTCTCATCTGGTTTTTCTTCCCCCTTGTCTATCTGCCGCTCTCCAGCGCCGTGGTATTCGACGAGTGGCGGCATACTTTCTTCGTTTATCCCGCTTTTGTCGGTATAGCCCTTGTCGGTTTGCTGACGGTGCTGCGGGGCATCAGAGTCCATTTGCGGGGTGCATGGCGCACCGGGGTCAGTGTGATGCTTCTGGCGGCGTTCGGGGCAGGTGTCGCGAATACTGCCCGGATCATGATCGCCACCCATCCTTACCAGAATGTGTATTTCAACACTCTCACAGGAGGCATAAGAGGCGCGGACGGGAGATTCGACCTCGACTACTGGGGTCTCTCCTACCGGGAAGCGCTCGAGTACATTCTCCGGAGCGACCGTGATCCGTCCGTCAGCCTGTCGGTTTACACCCGTCCCGGGAGATCGAACGCCGCGATCCTACCGGCTACCGAGAGAGAGCGCCTCGAGTTCGTTGACGATCCGTATGAGGCGACCTACTTCGCGACCCATGAGCGATGGAACCGCTTGAGGTACAGGTCCCGGGAGGAGTTCTTCGCAGTTCGCGTTGATGGAGTGAGAATCATGCTGGTTCTCAAGGAAACAACGGCCGATTCCCTGGTCACCATCCTCGGGGAGTAAGGCGAGGCAATCCCTCTCAAGCACGAATTGAGAAAGGGAAGACGATGTCGCCCTCGAGCGGCAAGCCGCCGCTCACGAAGAGGAGGCTATCCTCGACATTGCCCTGTCTTATGGGCTCCACCCCAAGCTTGTCGGTGGGGAAGAGGAAGACGATCTCACGCTCGGGAAACCCACCCAGGAAGGCCTTGATCTTATCCAGCCGGGGCATCTTTTTCGCAACGATGTCGTGGATGCGCAGCCTGCCAGCGGCTTTTTCCGCGACCACGACGGCATCCAGGTCCCTGGAGTAGTAAGTCATCTCCCTGTATCGATACAGGAACATAAACAGCAACAGATTGGGGCACTTGAAGCTCAGAACATCGGAGACCGGGGCCCTTTCCCGGGCCAGGCGCTTAAGAATCGTGAAGTCGGAGTCATTCTCCACATCGACCTTCTCGAAGTGCGCACCGGTAGCCGGGGATGCATGCGGGTTAGCAACCACGTCGAAATGCTCCCGCACTCTCTCAAACCCCAGACTATCATAGAAACCCGCGGCGGCTTCATCGGTGAAGAGAAACGTGAACATGCAGTGCTTGCTTATCCAGGTGCGGGCCATCTTCCAGAGCTTGCGCTGGAGTCCCTGGCCGCGGTACTCCGGAAGCGTGCCGACGGTCAGGAGCTGCGCCCACTTCTGCCGCTTACCCTTCACCATGGCTTCGCAGGGATAGACACACATGGACGCCACGCACTCCCCGCCTGCGAAAGCCGAGAAAGCCTGATACTGGGCATCCCACAGCCCACGCTCCTCCCAGCGAGAGAAGTCAAGCCCGAAGACTGCCTTGGCATAGCTCTTGAACGAGGCCTTGGCCTCGGCATCATCGAAGTAACGGCTCCGGTACTTGATGTCCACTTAAACACCTCTCAGGCAACTGGCCTGTTCAGATGACTGAACTTCACTGTGCGGACTCGGAGTCGATTCTATACTATCGCGAATCCAATCTCAAGACTGTTTTCTGAGTATAGCGTTAATAGCCTGGTCAAGCTGCTGGAGAAAAAGGGAACGGTCCTTCTTGGCAAACGGCGGGGGGCCTCCCTTCATCTCCCCCATCTCGCGCAACTCCGCAAGCAGGTTACGGGTTGCAAGGGCCGCGCCGATATTGTCCTCCGTAAACGGCTTGCCCTTGGGCCCAAGCACATAGGCCCCTT
>JAUXGG010000342.1 GCA_030622265.1 Candidatus Eiseniibacteriota bacterium | reverse complement strand
CCTCGATTCATCCCCTTCTCAAGGTACAGTCCGTCCCTTCCCACCTCTATTTCCTCGGGGTCTGAGATCTTCTCAAACGGAGTCAGCACGGATATCTCGATTGCTATTTTCTCGATCTCCCCGGCCTGGAGCGCGGGAAACCTGGGATCCTCGGTGGCGGCGGAGACGGCCATCCTGGAAATCGTCGAATCCAGCGGTGCCACGCCTCTTATGTTGCCTATGCAGCCGCGGAGCCTTCCGTCTATGGTGAGTGTTACGAAAGCTCCCCGTTCTTCCCTCAAGAGAGGGTGGGCGTCGAGTATCTCGCGCGACAGCTCCGGCGCATCTTCGTTCCGCAGGCGGGCCTCGATGCTCTTCCTCGCCAGCTTCAATAGCTCCGCTTTCTCCTCTTCCCTCAACCCGAGATCCACGCCGACATGATTTTCGGCACTGCCCCCGGAGACGATGGCTGCCGAAAGGTATCCCACGACACCCGACTTATCACCCGTGACATCGCCCGAGTTGGCATAGGCAATCTTGACAGCCCTGGTGGCTCCAAGCTGTCTCGCCGCCAGCATAACGGTGATGATCGGGCCACCTCCGCAGGCCTCGCATTTCCTGGTGCCGAGGTCTCGGGCCAGATCTTCACACTCGTAGTTGACCACGTGGTCGATGACTACCTGGTCCATGCCGACGGCCTCATCGTAGGGGTGGAAGTGAGACAGGTCGCTGCTCGCGACCAAGAGAACGTGCTTGCCCTCGACCGCCCCGGCGATTGCGCCGGCCAGACGCTCGCAGTTCTCATAGGACTGCTCCGCCATGACGATGGGCACGATCTTAAGGTCGGGCAGCGCGATCTGAAGAAACGGCAGCTGCACCTCCAGTGAATGCTCCCGCTGGTGGGCTTCAGGCTTGAACTGGATTGATGCCTCGGCCGACTCTATTGCCTCCGCAAGCTCCTCGTGCACCTCGATCAGGCCCAGAGGCGTGCGGTAGGGCCCCTGCCGGTAGATGGAGCTGCCCGGGAAGAAGACATGATGGCTCGGACCCACCACGACGACCGCGTCGAAGGTCTCACCCGCTATCAGCTTGTAAGCATCCGCGGCGACCGCGCCGGAATACATGTAACCGGCATGCGGCGAGATCAGACCCAGGATCTTCCCCTCGATCACAGGGGGATCGGCCTTCTCAAGCAGACCGGTCACGGCAGCCCTGAGGGCTTCTTCCGTTCCCGGATAGAAAGCGCCCGCAACCGCAGGCTCCCGGACTTTGCCAGAGGCTCCCATCTCAGTCCCCCTCCCTTCCTGGGCATCGGTTTCCTTCGAACATGCCGCCAGTGTGACGGCGGAGACAAGGCAGACTCCAAGCAGAGTCCGCAGCCAGTGATTTGTCATTCTCCTTGCCACCATCCCATTGCCGGGAGCTCACCTTTCCCCGGAACCCACGTCCCTGCAGAGTATACTCGCCTCGAGAGCTCACAGCACTACCGTATATTAGCGATGAACTCTCTCAATACCAAATCCATCCCCACGGCGCAAACTATCTGCCGGTACGGATCCCTGTCGGCAGTCAGAGAACGGTATCACGCTTCCAGTTAACATCATCTACATCGGGGCAGTCGGTGTTGTAGTGAAGGCCCCTGCTCTCCCGCCGCATCTGGGCCGATCTGATTATGAGCTCACCCACGAGCGCGATATTCCTCAGCTCGATCAAGTCGGGTGTCAGCTCGTACTTCCAGTAATACTCCTCGATCTGTTCCCTCAAGAGACGAATCCGGCGCCGGGCGATGCCCAGCCGCTGGTCCGATCTTACAATGCCGACATAGTCCCACATCAGTCTCCGGACCTGGTCCCAGTCGTGGTCGAATAAGACAGTTTCTCTGACGGGCCCCCCGCCCTCGTCCCGCCACGGCTCCACGCCCGGAAGGGATATGGTCTTCCCGGCAATGATCTCACCGGCCGTCCCCACGGCCACGTCGGCAAAAACCAGCGCCTCAAGCAGCGAGTTCGACGCCAGACGGTTGGCGCCGTGGAGTCCGGTCGAGGCCACTTCACCGGCGCACAACAATCCGTCAATATTGCTCCTGCCCTTAAGATCCGTGACCACGCCCCCGCACATGTAGTGGGCCGCCGGCACCACGGGAGCGGGCTCCCGGGTGATGTCGATTCCGTATTCCAGGCAGGTCTTGAGGATATGCGGGAACCGCTCCTTTATCTTCGCCTCGCTTATCGGACTGAGATCCAGCAGAACGTGCTTGTCCCCGCGGCGTTTCATCTCCGTATCCACCGCACGGGCCACGGTATCTCTCGGCGCAAGGTCGCCCCGCGGATGATACTTGCTCATGAAGGCCTCGCCTGCGAGGGTCCTCAAGACAGCCCCTTCGCCGCGGACGGCTTCGGAAATGAGGAAACTCTTTGCCCGCGGATGATAAAGGCACGTGGGATGAAACTGGACAAACTCGAGGTTCGAGACCCTGGCGCCGCCCCGGAACGCCATCGCGATCCCGTCGCCGGTGGCGATATCGGGATTCGAGGTATAGAGATAGACCTTGCCGGCCCCTCCAGAGGCCAGCAGCGTGACCTTCGCCACGAAGGGCGTGATCGAATGGCCGACAACATCCATGACATAAGCCCCCCAGCACCTGTCGGGCTTGACGGGCCTTCCCAGCCGCTTGGAATCGAGCAGCAGGTCAACCGCGAGATGGTTCTCGAGAATATCGATATTGCCCGTGGATCTTGCTTTTTCAAGCAGAGCGGACTCGATCGCCCGTCCGGTATGGTCCCTGGTATGGACGATCCGCCGGACGGAGTGGCCTCCCTCCTTGCCGAGGTCCAGCCTGCCACCGTCGCCAGCCTCGTCGGGGGAAAAAGAAACGCCCATTCCTATCAGCTGCTGCAGGCACGGAGGCCCCTTGCTGATTACCAGTTCCACGACCTCGGGGCGGCTCAAGCCGCAGCCGGTCTCGAGGGTGTCCTTAACATGCAGGTCGACTGAGTCACCTTCTCCGAGGGCTACGGCTATGCCTCCCTGGGCATAGTTGGTGCTGGACTCTCCTCTTTCCTTTTTGGTGACCAGGTTAACCGTGCCAAGTTCCGAGAGTTTGATGGCGGCCAGAAGCCCGGCGATGCCGCTTCCGACAACCAGGAAATCGGATTTCCTTACTGTCATGGGTCACTCTCCATCCT
>JAUXGG010000424.1 GCA_030622265.1 Candidatus Eiseniibacteriota bacterium | reverse complement strand
GACAGGGTGACATTCATCATCCCGTTGACACTCATCTGGATGGCCAGCCGCTTGGAGAAAGTGGTCTTGCCCGAGCCCGACGGCCCGGAGATCATCACGATACGCGGGGGCGTGAGTTTCTCCGCGATCATGTCGGCGATACGTGCGATCTTCTTCTCGTGAAGCGCCTCCGCGACCCGGAGCCTCCGCCTTGCCTCACCGCGCTCGACCAGCGCGTTTATGTCCCCTACATTGCTTACGCCCAGGATCTGGCCCCACCGCACGTACTCACGGAAGACCTCCGCCATCTTCTTCTGCTCTTCCCATTCGGGAATCCGGGAAGGATCCTCATAGAGCGGGAACTGGAGAATGAAGCCCGGCGGGTAATACCGGAGCCCGAAAAGGTCTATGTAGCCGGTGCTCGGAGCGAGGCAGCCGTAGAAATAGTCCACGAATTCACCCAGCTGGTAGACGCTGACCATGGGCTCGCTCCGGTACTTGAGGACATTCACCTTGTCCATCTGGCCGTCCTGCTCGAATATCTTCAGGGCCTCGGCGACCTCGATCCCCTTCCTCACGAAGGGCTCGTCGGCCTCGACTATATCCCTCATCCTCTCTTCGAGGCGCTCCAGGTCGCCCGGCTCGATGGGACGGCCCACGTCGAGCTCGCAATAGTAGCCCTTGCTCAGGGAGTGCCGGATGCAGAGCTTTGCCTCATCATAGACCTCTCGCGTGGCGCGGATCAGAATGAAGGCCAGACTTCTCCGGTAAACACTCATTCCGTCTGATGTGTCCAGGGTCAGGAACACCAGACTACCGTGACCCTCGAGCGGGGACTTGAGTTCCCTGACCTTATTGTTGAACCTTGCGGCAATTGCAGTGTACTCACTCTTGAAATTGATCTGCTCGAGAATCTCCAGGGCCGTCGTTCCCATGGGAACGGTCATCTCCCCGTGTCCCTCCACCTCCACCTTGATATTAGTACTGGTCTTTGCCATCACGATCCCTCATGTTCCTCAACTTGTTCCTGTAGGATCTCCTCGCGCCGGTGAGGAACTCATCATACCGGCCACTCTTGAAATCCGGGAACGCCCAGTCATAGGGCTTCCGTCCCTTATCATAATAGAGTGTGGGGTCGGCGTAAACGCCTTTTCCGAGGCAGATCTTCTGCCCCTGGAACTTGGCCGAGGCCAGCACCAGCTTGTGAGAATCCATGTAGCCCGGGTCGATGTTCACTCTGCGCCTTCCGTCTCGGGCGAAATCATCCTCGATCCTGTTGGTCTCAATCTTGATATCCACGATACCGGCGGGATCGATGAGGTCCGAGAAGGAGTAGAAAATCCTCTTAAGCCCCCTGCCCATCTCATCTTCATAGTAGTCGGCCGCTTCGAAGTCAAACATGTCCGATCTGGCCTCGATTGGGCTGAAGCGCTTCTCGAGTTCCCGCTCAAGCGGTCCGAGCTGGTCAGGGTCGGCGAAGATCACGCCCAGGATAAGCTCCACTCTCTGCGCTTGAGTCATCTCTGCCAATTCAGGTCCTCCCGCCATCTCCCGGCTCGTCGGGTTTTTCCTGCTCTTCCGTCCTTTGAGGATCTCGCTGGCTCTCGCGGTCCATTCCCTCCCAATCCCGAATTCATCTTCAACGAAGTGCTCGATATTGCCGGCGAGCTTGCGCTTGTTGATGGAATCCCGGGATGAGAACTTGAAAAAGTCTTTTCTCAGGTAAATATGCCCCTGGTCGGTCATGCGGGTGAGGCAGATATTGTTGAGGGTCGGCTTGCCAAAAGAATCCTGCCAGTAGTCCTCGAACTCCGCATCCGCAACAGGGCGGTTGCGGAAGACATATCGCCGTTTGCGTCCGGCCGCGTCATCGGTCCAGAGACTATACGACTCTTCCCCTTCATTCACGACCTCCACCACGGCGTGAGGGCAGGTGACGCGCCTGCTTAAGCCGGAGCCCGCGCCGGAGCCCGAGCCGGAGCCGGATCCAGGGCCTGAGCCCTCCGGCAGGTCAATCACCCGGTAGAGGGCGTAGCCCGGATCGATCATATAATGTGATCCGCCCTCGTTTACCACCACCAGGCAATGTACATTGGGACCGGAGTTCATGTCTGCCATCACCTTGTAGGCAGCGAACCCCAGGCTCCTCAAGACCCGCTCGAGGAAGAAGGTGAGCGAGAAGCAGGTTCCCCCAAAGCCCCTCCGGATATGGTCTTCAGCCACCTCCGCGGGAAGCCTCATGGACTCTAGGGGCCCGGCAGCCTCAGAGCTTTTAATGATCTTGCTGATGTTCTCATAGGGGAGCCGGGAGCAGCCCAGGGCCAGTGCCTGGAGGAAGCCATGGCCCACCACCGACTTTCCCAACCCCAGGTGGCCATTTCCCAACCCCAAGCGGCCACTTCCCAACCCCGGATGGCCCCCTCCCAACCCCAGGTGGCCAAGAAAGAGGCGTGCGGCCTGATCTCCCTCTATTCGCTCAAGCAAGGCCGACCTCCCCACCTATTGAAATAAGCATCATATCGGCTGTTGACATAGCCTGATTCTATTAT
>JAUXGG010000423.1 GCA_030622265.1 Candidatus Eiseniibacteriota bacterium | reverse complement strand
GGTTCGCGATGATGGTTCCCTTCAAAGACTGGCGCACGGAGTTGCTGCGAATGGAGTTTCGACGTTTCCAGCACGCGATGATCCTCCTGCCGGTACAGATCGTGCGAGGAGGCCGCAAGGTCATTTATCGCTTGCTCGGCTACAATGTCTGGCTGAAGGACTTCTTCTCGGCTTGGCAATTCATCAGACGAACAACATTCGCCTGATGGGCTGAAGCCCGAGCCGGAAAATGATGGAAAACGGAACGAAGACAGGAGAGGTCTGTGCAAAATCGGACGCTTTTCACTGCGCATCAGCTGCTTCAGGGCACAATGCCGCCGCTGACGGCGCTGGACAAAGAAAACGGGCGTCCTCGCCGCCGTGTATGCTGATTCAAGCCTCCCCCGGTGCCACACGGCCTCTGGAAATCAACAATCATTGCGGGGTTCGCTTATTTCAGGTCTAGTGCCCTATTCTCCGAACAACGTCTCGAGAATCCTGTCCTGGGTGGGCGGGCTGGTGTCCAGCGTGGTTATCGTGACATCACATCCGGGGAGCAGGGCGCTCAGGGAATGGTAGGAAGTAACCAGGACTGCAACATCCGACCCGGCTATCGCATTCTTCATGCACTCGAGCGAGTAATTCAGTTTCAGGGGTTCCATCAACCAGAGCAGGAGCACTCCGCCTTTCTTGTCGGAGGGCGAGCATGCTTCGCTCACATACCCGACAGATGGGCGTATCCGGGCCCGGATCTCGGGGTGCGTCGACACCAGGCTGACCCTGTCGCATGCAAGCGGTAAGCGCTTGCCCCGGTCGTTAATCAGGACGGAGGCGGACAATACCCTGTCCCTGAGCGTTTCATAAGCTTCCCGGTCTATTGACGCCGGGCGTCCGCTGCATGACCTCATGCGTTTGCATAACGCCCCCCGCCTGCTAAGCGAAGCGTCCACGCCCCGCCGATCGATTTCCCCCGACAGGAAGGCACCAACGAAGCTGTCGAACGAATTCTCGAACCTGGGTGTGTACTTGGTGTAGAGCAGAATATCGCATCCCGCCTTGTGGGCAAGGATGGAGGCGCGTCCGGGCTCCGTTGTTCCGGTCACGGCATCCATGTCGAGGGAGTCGGTAATGACCAGGCGGCGGTACCCCATCTTTTCTCTCAGGATGGTCCCGATCACCTGGTGGGACAGGGTGGCCGGCAAGTCGTCGTCCTGAAGGGCGGAGTATGTGCAATGGCTTACCATCAACCCGTCGATACCCATGCCGCAAGCATCACCGAACGGAGGTATGTGCGTGGACTCCATGTCTTTCAAGCCCAGGTCAACAAGCGGGAGTTCCAGATGGGAGTCCGCGTGCGTCATCCCGTGTCCCGGAAAATGCTTCCCCACCATGGCCGTGTAAGGCCGTGATGACATGAACGCGGTCAGGCCATACAGGGAAACAGCCTTGGCGGTCCGGCCGAAGGCCCTGCTCCCTATTATGGGATTCATGGCTTCGGTATTAACATCCAGACACGGCGCAAGATTCATGTCGATGCCCAGGCTGCAGAGGCTGTGGGCCAGATGCGAGTAGATTGGGCCGATTTCCTCCGGAAGAAGTGTCTTCGCAATCGCGCGCGGACTCGGGGCCGGCGGGAAGAACTCGGATATCTGGGTGACCCTTCCGCCCTCTTCGTCCATCATGAAGAGAGGTTCGATACCATTTTCTCTCAGGCTCGCCCTGGCTTCGGCGAGCTTATCCCTTGATCCCTCAAAGGTGCTCTCGAGCACATCGCGAAAGACAATGTAGTTGGCGACCGGAAACCTCTTAAGATCAATGGCCTTCCAGTCGGTGGGAAAGCGAAGACAGAACATCTGGCCGGTAGCGTATCTTGCCTGGGTCTCATTCAACTGAAGATCTCCCTCAGAGCGCTGTCCCCCATTTCGATTCCCTCACGGCGCTTTCCCCTATTCCGATTTCAGGGCGACCGCCCTGGCCGATAGCAATCTCAAGGCATTGGCAATCACGATGAGTGAGGCTCCCATGTCCGCAAACACGGCCATCCACATGGTTGCGGAGCCCATCGCCGCGAGGATGATAAAGGCGGCCTTGATGGCGATCGCGAAGCCTATGTTCTCCTGGGTGATGAGACGGACCTTCCTGGCCAGGTCAAAGAGCGGCACCAGCCTGCTCACATCGTCCGACATCAGGGCCACGCTTGCCGTATCGATAGCTGTATCAGAACCCGCGGCACCCATGGCGACCCCGACGTGCGCAGCTGCGAGCGCCGGGGCATCGTTTACGCCGTCGCCCACCATCGCGACCACATCAAACTCCTTCTTGAGGGCCTCTATGACCGCGACTTTGTCCTCCGGCAGCAGGTCCGCGTGATACTCATCAACCCCGGTGCTCTCCGCGGCCTCACGGGCTGCCGCCTCCCGGTCCCCGGTAACCATGATGATCTTCCTGATGCCGAGCCTCTTAAGCGCCAGGAGAGTATCGGCGGCCTTATCGCGCAGCTTGTCGGTGAAGTCTATTTGCCCGAGGATGCGGTCATCGGTTCCCACCGTGATCGT
>JAUXGG010000098.1 GCA_030622265.1 Candidatus Eiseniibacteriota bacterium | reverse complement strand
GCGAGCGTGCCGTCTCTGACACCGCTCCCCGGGTGGACGACCATACCCGCGGGCTTGTTCACCACCAGCAGGGAGCTGTCCTCAAAGATTATGTCCAGGGGGATGCTCTGGGCAACCATCCGGGAAGGCTCGGGATCGGGTATGGTTATGGTCACATGCTCCCCGTGGCGGGTGTGATGGCTGGGCTTTACCGGTCTTCCGTCCACGAGAATGTGCCCCGCCTTCAGGAGCCTCTGGACCTGGGCGCGGGTGGCGATGTGCTCCACCTCGCTCAGGTAGAGATCGATCCTCTCTTCGTGACCCTCCCTGACATGCAAGTTGATTTCCCTCATTCGGCTGCTCTGTCGGCACCTCTTTCCGCGGCTTCTTCAGCAGGTCCGTCCTCCGGTTTCATGAAACTGCTCAGGATGAGCAGGAACACTCCGACCGTGATCGCGGAATCCGCCACATTGAAACAAGGCCACCGGACCGATTCACTTATCCCGACGTCGATGAAGTCCACGACCGCGCCGAATCTAAGCCGGTCGATCAGATTGCCCACCGCGCCACCCAGGACCATGCCCAGGGAAAGGCGAACCAGCGTGGACGAGCGCCTTGCGAAAAAGAGAACCACCACCAGTACGGCGGCGGCGGCAATTGAGAAGAAGGTGAAATAGGTGCCGGCGCCTCTCATCATCCCGAAGACCGCGCCTGAGTTTCTTGTGTGGACAAGCCTGATGAAGACTCCAAAAACCGGGCTGCGCTGGCCTTCTCCCAGGCTGCCTACCACGGCGGCCTTGGTTAGCTGGTCGAAGACCACCGTCGCTAAGGCAACAGCCACGGCAAGCACTATGCGGTCCCTCCCGGCGATTCTTCCGCCTTGGCCTTGCACGAGATGCAGAGCCTGGCGTGGGGCACGACCTCGAGCCTGTCCCTGCCTATGGGTTGGCCGCAGGAGGCGCATACCCCATAGCCTTCCTTGTCGAGATTCTCAAGCGCCTCATCGATATCCTCAAGGGCCCTGCCACTCGCGGAGCCTATGAGATAGGCCTTTTCCTGCTCGCTGGAATCCGTTCCCCTGTCGGCCGGGTGCATCGAATACCTGGAGGTCCCTCCGCTGGCGTCCTTCTGGGACTTGCCGATATAGTTGGACTCAATCCAGTCGAGCTCCTCCACCACCTTCTTGCGCTCCCTTAAGAGAAGAGCCCTGAAATGCTCGATGTCTTCCTTGTTCAAAGCTGCCCCCTTGAGGTTCTCTCGATTACGATGGCGACCTCTTCCCCGCCGGCCTTGATGCCGGTGGCTTTGGCATCGCCCGGCAGATCGCCGTCGATCTCATCGGCAAGAGTCTCCCTCATTATGTGTTCCCTGAAAGACTCAATCGCCTTGCGCGCGAGATCGCCGCCGGAGATGTGAATCCTTATATTGTCGGTGACTTCGAAACCGGATTTCTTCCTCAGGTTCTGGATGCTGCTCACGATCTCCCGCGCGCAGCCCTCAACCAGGAGCTCCTCGGTGAGGTTGGCGTCCAGGACGATCGATGCGCCACCCGAGCTCTCGAAGACATAGCCTTCTCTTTCGGCCTTCCTCACCGTCACGGCATCAGGCTCGAGCTCGAAGTCTTCGCCGTCGAGGGAGACCGTGACCGTGGCTCCGGCCTCAAGCTTCTGGATCGATTCGGCATCCAGGCCGTCAAGGACTCCCTTAAGATGCTTGACCTTCTCACCCAGCTTGGGCCCCAGCACCTCGAACTTGGGAAGGACCGTGAAGGAGACATACTCCGACAGGTCCTCCTCGATAAAGACCTGTTTCACATTGACCTCTTCCTTGAGATGCTCAAGGAGCGAGTCCAGGATGTCGTCATTCACCCTCTCACCGAGAGAGAGCCTCACGCTCGCAAGGGGCTGCTTGACCTTGATGCGCGAGCGGTTCCTTCCGGCACGGACAAGCGTGACTGCACGCATCACGGCACGCATCCCCGCCTCGAGAGAGGAATCGATGCGCGCCGCATCGCTCTCCGGATAATCGCACAGGTGCACGCTCTCCGGCGCCTTCTCATCGGCCGGGACCACCAGGTTCCGGTAGATCTCCTCGGCAACGAAGGGCATGAAGGGCGCCATGAGCTTTGCCAGGGCCACCAATACTTCATAGAGGGTCGCGTAGGCCGCAGTCTTGTCCTCATTCATCTCGGCCCGCCAGTACCGGCGCCGTGATCTGCGAACATACCAGTTGGAGAGGTCGTCTATGATGAAGTCCTGTATGGCCCTCGCCGCCCGGGTGATCTGGTAGCGCTCGAGCTCCGAGTCCACATAGGCTACGAGGGAATTCACTCTCGATACGAGCCAGCGGTCCATCTGGGTCCGCTTCTCGACAGGGATCTTGTGGAGGCGGGGGTCGAAGCAGTCGATGCTCGCATAGAGGGTGAAGAAGGAGTAGACGTTCCTCAAGGTGCCGAGCAGTTTTCTCGCCACCTCCTTCACCGGCTCCGCGTTGAAGCGCTTGGACAGCCATATGGGAGAAGAAGCCACGAGGTACCACCGCAAGGGGTCGGCACCCGTCTCGGCCATCAGCGCATGCGCGTCCACCACATTACCCCGGGACTTGCTCATCTTCTGGCCTTCGGCGTCGAGGATATGGCCGGCCACTATGCAGTTCTTGAAGCTCGGCTCATGCGACATGAAGGTGGAAATGGCAAGCAGGGAGTAAAACCAGCCCCTGCTCTGATCCACGGCTTCCGAGATGAACTCCGCCGGGAACTGGCTCTCGAAGAGCTCCTTGTTCTCGAACGGATAATGATACTGGGCATAAGGCATGCAGCCGGTATCGAACCAGCAGTCTATGACATCCGGGGTGCGCTTCATTGTGCCGCCGCAGGAGGCGCACTTCAAGATAACATTGTCGATCCAGGGCCGGTGAAGGTCCGCATCTCCCTTGATCTCGATGGCATGCTCTCTTAGATCATCCAGCCCACCGACACAGTAGCGCTCATCACAGGACTCGCAGATCCAGATATTAAGCGGGGTGCCCCAGTAGCGCTCCCGGCTTAAGGCCCAATCCACATTGTTCTCGAGCCACTGCCCGAAGCGGTTCTCCCCGAACTCCGGCGGAACCCAGTTAATGGTCTTGTTGAGATTGATCATCTGGTCCTTAAACGCCGTGGTCTTCACATACCACGACGGATGCGCGTAGTAGATCAAGGGCGCATCGCACCTCCAGCAGAACGGATAGGTATGGGTCACGGTCTCGGCCTTAAACAGAATCCCCCGGCTTTCAAGATCGGCCATGATATCGGGATTGGCATCGATCACGAAGCGGCCCTTCCAGGGCTCTACCTCGGCAGAGAAGGTCCCGTCATCGAGGACAGGGTTTACGAAGGCCAGTCCCTGGGCACGGCCGAGGTTATAGTCATCTTCGCCAAAAGCCGGCGCGATGTGAACCAGGCCGGTGCCTTCCTCTGCTGAGACGAAGCCGGCGGCCACCACCACATAGGCCTTGCCCTCCGGCTTTACATAGGTAAAGGGAGGCTCATAATGGAGGCCCACGAGATCGCTTCCCTTCATGCGTTCGGCGACCTCGAAGTCTTCACCCAGGACCGCCTCCGCGCGCTCCCGGGCGATCACCAGCTGCTCGGCGCCGTGCTTCACCTTGAGATATTCGAGTCCGGGATCCACAGCGACAGCGATATTGGAAATCAGGGTCCAGGGAGTGGTGGTCCAGACCAGCAATGCGCTATCGGGATCCTCCTTGATCTTCATCCTCACATAGATGGATGGATCTTCCTTGTCGGCGTAGCCCTGCGATACCTCATGGCTCGATAAGGGCGTACCGCACCTGGCGCAGTAAGGGAGCACCTTGTGGCCTTTATAGATCAGGCCGGCATCCCACAGCTTCCTCAAGATGTTCCAGATGGATTCTATGTAATCGTTGGTGCAGGTAATATATGGATTGCTAAGATCCAGCCAGAAGGCGATCCGCCTTGTCAAGCGAACCCATTCGCGCTCATACTTGAATACGCTTTCCCTGCACTTGCGATTGAACTTCTCGATGCCGTACTGCTCGATCTCATCCTTGTTGGTGATCTTGAGCTCTTTCTCCACCTCGATCTCGACCGGGAGACCGTGGGTGTCCCAGCCGGCCTTGCGGACCACCTGGTACCCCTTCATGGTCTTGAACCTGCATATCAAGTCCTTGACCACGCGGGTGAGCACATGGTGCACCCCGGGCATGCCGTTTGCGGTGGGAGGTCCCTCATAGAAAACGAAGCTCTTCTCGCCGGAGCGCCCCCGGACGCTCTGCTCGAAGATATCCTTCTCTTCCCAGAAGGCGAGGATGCGCTCCTCGGCCTCGGGCGCGACCACCTGGGACGGGACCCGCTCGAAAAGGGGCTTGTCCTTGCTCATAGCTTGCGGAGTACCCCTTTCACGACCGCCGTGAGATTGGGCTCGGCCTTCTGGGCGGCCTTTATTATCCTTATGTGACTGGCCTCTTCAAGCGCATCGGGCAGGCACATGTCGCTCACGATCGAGAATCCAAGGACCTTCATCCCCATGTGGCGCGCCACCAGGACCTCGGGCACGGTGGACATTCCCACGGTATCGGCGCCGATGGTGCGCAGGAACCGGTATTCGGCAGCGGTCTCAAGATTGGGACCGGCGACCGCGACGAAGACCCCGCGGTGGATCTTGATCCTAAGATCAATCGCCACCCTATCGGCCAGATCCATGAGTTTTCTCGAGTAGGGTTCCGACATGTCAGGGAACCTGGTGCCGATCGAGTCATCATTCGGCCCTATCAAGGGGTTATCACCCATCAGGTTGATATGGTCGGATATCATCACGACATCGCCCCGCCTGTAGAAGGGGTTCATTCCTCCCACGGCATTTGAAACGATCAAGGTCTTGGGGCCCAGGTACTTCATCACCCTCAATGGGAAGGTGACCTGCTGCATCGTGTAGCCCTCGTAGAAGTGGCTCCGGCCGTTCATGGCGACAACCTTCTTGCCCGAGAGCGTCCCTAAGACCAGCTCGCCGGAGTGCCCAAGGACCGATGAGACCGGGAAGTGCGGTATCTCGCTGTATGGAATCCTCTCCGCTCTCTTTATCTCTCCCGCCAATCCCCCGATACCTGTCCCGAGGATGATGGCTACATCGGGCTTGAGAGATGTCTTCGACCTTATGTAGTTTCGGGCTTCGAGTATGTGCCTCTTCTGGTCGGTCATTTGTTGATCCTCCTCCTTACCTCCTCATCATCGAGGCCCTGTATCTTCAAGATCTTGATGGTGGAACTGCTCCCGCTCTCGAGGGAAACATGCCTCACCGGTATCCTCAACTCCTCGGCCAGCACACGCAGGAGCTCGATATTGGCCCTGCCACCCTCGGGCGCGGCAAGCACCTTTACCTTGAGCGCCCCGTCATCCATCCAACCCACGACCAGGCCCTTCCGGGACTTGGGTGATACCCGCACCCTGACAATGGCCGTCTTTACCTGGGCCTCAGGCGTCTCGCCGGCCTCGTTCTTATCACTCATCGCTTACACAACCCTCCACTGTTCGTTGAAATACTTCTGCTCGTTGAGATTCCTTTGTGTTCGGCCTTGACCGGAAAAAGAGTGCTTCCGGGGACAGTAAACTCAGGGTCCTTCTGACTCCCTATACCCCTGCTTTCTCCCCTTCCCCCGACGGCTGGCCGACCGGATCATCCCTCACCTCACGCTCGATACTTCCCAGGAAGCTCAAGTGCCCTTCCAGCAGGCTCTTGAGCTTGGCGATAAAGGCCATCGTCTCGGCCCTGGTGGTCTGACGCTGTCTAGCGAGGTGATCGAGGTCGCCGCTCACGTCTGCCACCTTGGTCCTGGCATCCAGCTCGGCCTGCCTGATGATATTGTCGGCTTGCCTCTGAGCCGTCACCTTGGACTCGTCACAGATCCTCTGAGCCGTCACCATGGTGTCCCTTAGAGAGGTCTCGATCTCCATGAAGGACTTGTTCTTCTCCTTCAAGACCGCGTTCTCACGTTCGAGGTCTTCCCTGTTCTTGATCATGTCCTCCATGCGATCGGCGACCGCATCCAGGAAGATCCTGACCTCGTCGGCATCGTAGCCCCTGAACATCTTCTTGAACACCTGGTTCCTCACATCGAGTGGGCTGATCAAGGTTATGCGCCCCCTTCCTTAGAGCTCCACTACCGAGCCTGTCTGGGACCGAATATGGCGGTTCCGATCCGCACCATGTTCGATCCCTCTTCAATTGCTATTTCGAAATCAGAGGTCATTCCCATGGAAAGATACCGCATCTCCACGCCGGAGATGCCTGCTTCCTGCGTCTTGCGTGCCAGCTCCCGCAGGGTGATGAAACAGCTCCTGAGGGCTCCCTCATCGGCCGTGAAAGCCCCGATGGTCATCAGGCCCTTCACAGCTATACCGTTAAGGTGCGATATTTTCTCCACAAGGTCAACACTATCTTGAGGCCGGCTGCCGAACTTGGTTTCCTCACCCGAGGTATTAACCTCCACAAGCACTTCCATC
>JAUXGG010000194.1 GCA_030622265.1 Candidatus Eiseniibacteriota bacterium | reverse complement strand
GGTCAGGTACCGAAGTGTGAATTCACACTTCGGTACCTGACCCCACCTTTGTGAATTTGGGGGGAGGGTTACCGCCTATTCGAGTTCGAGCTGGTAGGGCATGAGATAGAGAATGGGTTCGTCGTAGATGCTCCAGTAGGCGGCATCCCCCACGAGGTCCTCGAGTTCCTCGGGTATGGTCACCTCCCCCACGATGCTCTCTGCCGCCCAGATTCCCAGGGTCTCGAAGAAGCCCGGGGCCCTGGGGAGCACCTTGAACCGGACCTTCTCTTCGGCCGGGATTCCGGCCCGGCTCCGGGCGAGGCTTATCGCATCGGTAAGTCCGCCGATCCGGTCCACCAGACCCAGCTCCTGGGCTCTCCGGCCTGACCAGACGCGGCCCTGTGCTACCTCATGGACGTCATCTGCGCCCATGCCGCGGCCCTCCGCCACATCCGCCACGAACTTGCCGTAGAACTTGTCCACGTAGTACTGGGCTGTTTCCAGGTCCTCCTCGGTCACGTCCCGCCAGGTCGGGAACATTCCGGCCCGCTTTCCCCTCATGAAGATATCCTTATTGGCCCCGATCTTCTCATAGAGCCCGCGGGTATGGAGCCAGAGACTCAAGACCCCGATGGAGCCGGTGACCGTGGCCTCGTCGGCGAGGATATCGGTGCCATTGCACGATATGTGGTACCCACCGGAAGCGGCGACCCCGCCCATCGATATGATCACGGGCTTCTTCTTCGCGGTAAGCTCTATCTCCCTGCGGATCATGTCCGATGCAGTCATCATGCCGCCGGGCGAGTCCACGCGGAACACAACCGCCTTTACCGCGCGGTCGTTCCGCATCGCCCTCAAGGCCTTGCTTATGGTCTCGGAGCCCATTATGTCATCCACGAACAACTCCCTGCGGCTGCTTCCCGTCACGATGCCGCCGACTCCATAGACTATTCCGATGGCCGGAGGTTCATCCCACCTCAGGTCGGCGGGCTTGCGGTCGGCGAAGTCGCCGTAGGAGACGCGGAACGAGGCTTTGGGGGCCAGCATCTTCACGATCCCCGGTATTTCATCCCAGTAGGCGAGGGTATCCACCAGGCCCTCTCTCAGGGCCTCGGATGGGATGAAGGGTCCCCGGTCGATCATCTCCAGCACATCGGTCTTGCCGAAGCCCCGGCCCCTGGCGATGTCTCCGACCAGCTTGTTAAAGACATCGTCCAGAAGCGCGTTAACGGCTTCCTTGCCGGGCTCGGTGTATTCGTCCTCGGTCAGCGGCTCAACCGCCGACTTGTATTTCCCGACCCTGGCGTAGTAGGCCTTGAGGCCGAGCTTCTCGAGCGTTCCCTTGAGGAAGGGCACCTCGGACCTGAGTCCCACCAGGCCTATGTAGCCGTTGGGGGTCAGCACGATATAGTCACCGGCCGTGGCCAGGTAGTAGACGCCGTTTCCGGGGGTCTCCATATAGACCACCACCGCCTTGCCTGATTTCCGAAAGTCGATCAAGGCCTGGCGCAGCTCATCGAGGATCGCGAAATTGGCGGATAGGCCCCCGCAACGCAGGACGATGGCCTGTATGTCCCTGGTCTCTTTTGCGTAATCGATCTTGGCCAGCAGCTCGCCCAGGGTGTGGCGGGGCCCGTCGCCTCCGAAGAGACTGAAGGGCGGGCGCGTCTCGGCAATGTGCCCACTCAGGTTGATCTCGAGGTAGTTGCGCTGCGGCATCATGACGCTTTCCCGCCAGTGAGAGCTCACGGTAGCCATAATAGCGCCGTATCCCCCGTTCCTGGCATCGCCCTCGCCTTTCACACTGGTGTAAGTCGTGCCGAGGCCTCCCTGTCCGATGAGGAAGGCCAGAGCTGCGCTGAAGTTATTGTCCTCGTCACCTCCGAGCTTCAAGACCATGCCGCGGAGCATCTCGTACTCGCGGCCGAAGGTGAAGAAGGAGGTGGGTTGGGACTCGGCGAGATCGCCCTTGAGCTCCTCGCTCCGGGCAAGCCAGTTGAGAAAGAGGGAGAAGCGCTCATTCCAGGGCCGCACGGCGAGTGAGGTCTCATAGATGGGCTTAAAGCGCGTCCCGTAGTACCTGGGTTCGTTAAGGTCGCGAGCCGCGAAGCCTATCGAGGTGGTCTTATGGGGCCTGAGGAGAGCTCCGATGGCCCAACTCGAGCCCTTGTCGATATCGCTGAGCCTGGATGTGTGCCAGGCATAGGATGTGCCGAAGTAGAAGTTCCTGAAGAGGCGCCTCCCGAAGGCAAGGGTGTACCGGCGGGTCGCGAACTTGCGCCTCTCCGTGCCCTGCTCCGTCGTCACCCGGTCATAGAGATCGAAGAACTCCGCCCCGAAGGCCAGGCCTCCGAACGAGAGCGAGAAGGCATCGTCGCCGGAGAAGGTCGAGTCGGTATAGGTGTGAATATAGCTTATGCCCTTGCTCTTCCCGGTACCCAGCGATGCGGAGTTTATCCAGAGAGCCAGCGGATCACCGGTCGCAGCCGGTGTCCAGAGCGGGTAGCGGGCACGCATGCCCTCGAAATAGGAATAGATTGGGCTGGATGAGGTGAAGTCCAGGCTGGCCAGCTCCTGGGCAGGGGCCGGCAGGCTCATAAGCAGCATGGCTGAAGCAGTTATGCAGCACGCGAGAACAATCACCTTGAAAGACCTTCTGGAATACCGCGATGGCATGGCAGACCTCCCTTTGTGTGGGTGCAAGGTTTTTCCTCGGCGGCAATTCTACCACAGGGTGGAGGAAGGTATCAAAACTGAAATGCCACTGGCCACATCCTGCTGCGGGATTCGGCGGGGGGAGGAAGCGTGACAGGATATGACATTACAGATAGAGGGAAAACGCACAAAGGAAAAGGGGGAACCCGGAGGGCTCCCCCTTAAGTAAAGCGTCTAAAGCAACTACTTCAACATAACCATTTTCTTATGCATGACGGCATTGGGCGTCACGAAGCGGTAGAAGTAGATTCCGGAACTGACCTGCCTGCCGTGGCGGTCCCTTCCGTCCCACTGTACCTGGTGCTTGCCCGGATCCATGATGGCATCGGTGAGCACATTGACTTCTCTGCCCTGGACGTCATACACGGCGATCCGCGCCCTCATCCTGGACGGAACCGCGAAGCGGATGACGGTACCGTTGGCAAACGGGTTGGGAGCGTTCTGGGAGAGACGGAGCTCGGCTCCCGTCTCCTTCTTTTCGTCCTCTATCCCGGCGGTGCAGGGTACCAGCACGACTATGTCCGTGGTGTCCCTGGGCTCCATTCTGAAATTGCCGAAGGAGTACGCATAGCAGCCTGTTATATCGATCATGCTGCCGAAGCCGGGATGGATATAATCGCCGAAAGCACCCACATCAACGACATCCGACCCTAGCCCGTGCGTCCACTCTCCGTTCTCGTTCCTCATGGAGAGGCACTCGGTAGAGTCAACCCTCACAAGGCACCCTTCCCAGGATTCGGCCGAATCCGAGCCGATGGCCAGTTCGCCCATCGGCGCAAGATCCGGTATCGGGACTCCACCGGTCGAGAGCTCATCGAAGTAGTCGATCGATATCATCTCAGTCATGTTATTGTACTCGTCAACTATTCCCGAGACCGTGATCTGGTCACCGCGGCTCACATTACCACCCGGCCAGTAGATGTAGATGCCGTTCCAGGCGCCGGTAGCATCCCTCATGTAGAAGGGTCCACCGAACTCGTCACTGGCACTGGTCACCTCTCCTGAGAGGGTAACCTGCTCGCCCACGATCTGAGAAGCATCGGGCGCCTGGGTGGTATCGGTGCCTGCCGTCTGCACGTAGGCGATATCCGTGATGCCCGCCATGTAGGAGTAGGTCATGCACGAGTCCATCGGGAAACCAGCCTCGGACTGAACATCGCAGACGGTCAGCTGATCCAGCTGGTTGTCCGGCTGCGGCTCGGTCGTGAGATCGACGTGCCGCAAAGTGCCCAGGAGCAGTGTTGCCTCCGTGATCACCGTCTCACTCGCGAGGAAGTAATTGTCCGTGTTCTCGGCACTGGTCTCCTTGAGGTCCTTGTCGAATGTGACCCGGACGCTCGTATCGGAGGTCGCGTAAGCCTGCAGCACCTGCGGTCCGGGCGCGGGTCCCATGAACACGAGATCATCCAGGCCGCGCGGCCAGAGCTTGTATGAACCATACTCTTCTGACAACACGCCTGTGATCTTTGTCAGGGTGTCACCCACGGCCGGACGGCTCAGGGTCGGGTCAACCAGCTTGTCATCGATGAGCAAACTGTCGTCGCCACCGACACCGGCATGGGTATGGTATTCCTTGACCGACCACTCCATAAAAGTGTCGTGGAAAGAAACCTGGACGGTATCGACGCACATGAACACGCCTTCCCAGCACTCGGTCAGGGTGTCGGGTGGGTCCACCGGTTCCATGGTCAGGTCGAGGCAGCTTAAAAGCTCGCAGTCCGGCACGCCATAGCCCTTGGTTATGGGCCAGGCATCATCGACCGAGATCTCCGTCACCTGGCTTACACCGGTGCCTTCGGGATACTCTTGATACTCCCCGATTACCGTGAACAGGTCACCGACTTCGACATTGTAAGCCGTATCGGGACGGTTGCTGTAGCTATAACAAAGAACACCGCTCCAGGGCCCTCCGCCCAGC
>JAUXGG010000374.1 GCA_030622265.1 Candidatus Eiseniibacteriota bacterium | reverse complement strand
CCCTTAAGTCCGGCGAGGCGGTAACATTGGCGCTCTGCCAGAGCCAGTCCTTGAAGTGGTGCCCGCATTCACATGTGATGTCCACATTGCTTCCGGTCGACATTCTTGCCTCCTTCAGGGCCATAGCTTAACCCGGCCGGGCGCTCTGCGCAAGTGTGAGATGGAAAGCGTCAAAATGCCCGGAACATAAGCACCGCAAACGACTTGACATTGGCCTCCCAATCTGTGAGAATATTTTGGTTACCTTTTGCTATTAACGCAACTAAGGAGGGGGAAATGAGGTCCGTAGTATATGTGGTTCTGGCGATGTTTATCTTACTGACATTCACCGGTTCCGTGCTGGCCACGGAGAGCGATTCCGAAGATAAGGCGGTTGCCGCCGAGGTCAAGGAAAAGACAAAGGAAAAAGCTGTGAAAAACCCAATGGTTGTCTTTCAGACCAATCACGGAGACATCAAGATCGAGCTCTTCGCACAAGACGCTCCCCTGTCGGTAAAGAACTTCCTGATGTATGTCGGGGACGGCTTCTATGACGGGACCATCTTCCACCGTGTTATTAGTGGATTTGTGCTTCAGGCGGGTGGGTTTGAGGAGGACATGGACGAAAGGCCGAAAAAGGCCCCTATCAAGAACGAGGCGACCAACGGTCTCAAGAACAAGCGCGGGACCCTCTCGATGGCAAGAACCAATGATATAAACAGCGGCAGTTCCCACTTCTTCATCAACTTAAGGGACAACACGAACCTGGATCATTCGGGTATGGAGCCGGCGAAATACGGCTATGCGGTTTTCGGCAAGGTAGCCGACGATGCCGGCATGAAGGTGGTAGATGAGATAGCCAAGGTGAAGGTCACCACCAAGGGACGCCACCAGAACGTTCCGGCCGAGCCGGTGATGATCAAGAAAGCCTACATTGTGGGCGAGAAGAAGATTGAGAAGAAAGTAGAGAAGGACACTGAAAAAGAGGTCAAGAAAGATCAGAAGCAGATGAAGGAAGACTAGTATCCGATGATCTTGGGAGGAATGAGATGGGCAAACCTAAGGTAGCGATCTACTGGGCAGCAAGCTGCGGTGGATGTGACATCGCCATACTGGATATCGCCGAGAAGATCCTCGATCTTTCGGCAGCCGTCGACATCATCTTCTGGCCGGTAGCCATGGATGTTAAGTACAAGGACGTCGAGGCCATGGAGGATGGCGAGATTGACCTGTGTCTCTTCAACGGAAGCGTGAGGACTACCGAGAACGAGCATCTGGCCAAACTCCTGAGGCAGAAGTCCAAGGTCCTCGTCGCCTACGGCTCATGCGCCCACGAGGGCTGTATCCCCGGCATGGCGAACCAGTATGACAAAGAGCAGATGTGCGCCTATGTGTACGAGAATTCGCCCGCGGTGGACAATCCCGACAAGGTCAGGCCCCAGACGACCCACAAGGTGAAGGAGGGCGTACTGACACTCCCGGCCTTGTACGATACGGTGAAGTCGCTTCAGCAGGTTGTCAAGGTGGACTACTTCGTCCCCGGTTGCCCTCCCACCGATGAGCGAACCTGGGAAGTGCTGACAGCGGTTCTTGAGGGTACCCTCCCCGCCGCAGGTTCCGTCGTTGGCGCCGGCACCACGGCGCTTTGCGAGGACTGCCCGAGGGAGCGCAAGGAAAAGAAGGTGAAGAGGTTCTACAGGCCTCACGAGATCGTCACCGACCCCGATGTGTGTCTTCTGGACCAGGGCGTGATCTGCTGCGGCGTGGTCACAAGAACCGGGTGCGGCGCTCAGTGTCCCAGCGTCAACATGCCCTGCAGGGGTTGTTACGGACCTCCGGAGGGAGTGACCGACCAGGGAGCAAAGCTCATAGCGGTGCTGGGATCTATCATCGATTCCACCGACCCTGAAGAGATAGAAAGGGTATGTGCCACAGTAGTGGATCCACTTGGGACCGGATACAGGTTTGGCCTCGCGAACTCTATCCTGAGGAGGAGTAAGCTGAGATGAAGCGAATCACGATCGATCCGATAACCAGACTCGAAGGTCACGGCAAGATAGAGGTCTTCCTCAATGACGACGGCGAGGTTGAAAACGTCTACTTCCAGGTCCCGGAGCTGAGAGGCTTCGAGCAGTTCTGCGTGGGACGACCCGTCGAGGAGCTTCCCAGGATAACCACCCGTATATGCGGCGTGTGTCCCGAGGCCCATCACATGGCCAGCGCCAAGGCCGCGGACGCGGTTTATCACGTGGACCCGCCCCCCACGGCCAAGAAGCTCAGAGAACTCCTCTACATGGCCTTCTATATAGCCGACCACACCACCCACTTCTATATTCTGGGCGGCCCCGACTTCGTGATGGGACCCGACGCCCCCGTCGCAGAGCGTAATATCCTCGGCGTCATTGCCAAGGTGGGTGCGGAGATCGGCCTCAAGGTCATACACATGAGGAAGCACTGCCATAATATCATCAAGATGATGGGCGGCAGGAGCATACATCCGGTGTTCGCGCTTCCCGGCGGCGTAAGCAAGGCCATGAACGAAGAGGAGCGACAGAAGGCAGAAGAGGTCGCCAGGGAAGCCGTGGAGTTCTCGAAGTTCACGTTCCAGCTCTTCGAGGACATCGTGCTTAAGAACTCCGAATACGTGAAGCTGATAACCAGTGACGCTTATGCCCACCAGACCTACAATATGGGCATGGTGGATGAGAATAACCACATCGCCTTCTACGAGGGCAAGGTAAGGGTGACCGACCAGGAAGGTAATGAGTTCGCCAAGTTCGAGGCCAAGGATTACAGGGACCATATCGCCGAACATGTCGAGCCTTACTCCTATCTTAAGTATCCCTATCTTAAGAACGTGGGCTGGAAGGGTT
>JAUXGG010000114.1 GCA_030622265.1 Candidatus Eiseniibacteriota bacterium | reverse complement strand
GGGAGTTCGGACCGCGGTCTGGACGACTCCTCGCGCCCTTGAGGAGTTCCTGTGCAGTTACGGGATCCCGAAGGTGCTGGCTCGCAGCTATGTGAACCCAAAGCGCTATGAGCTCCTGGGCGTGCTGGTGGGTGAGGTCCTGTGCTTGAGGCTCAACCGCGACTTCTCGTGCGCCGGTTACCTGAGCGGCCTGGGCTATCCCGCGCCTGCCGCCTGTTTCGGGAACTATGTGCTGCCCGATGAGATACCCAGGTTTGCCGGCCTCACCGTGGATGAGTTCCTTGAGGTGTGTGACCAGACGGTGTCGGGCAACACCGCGGTGCTGAGAGACTATGGAGCCAACATAGATCACCTGTATACGGCGACGGTGTATGTCGACTGGTTGTTCAGCGGCTGTAATGGCGCGCCGACGGAGCCCCCGCTTCTGGTAAGCGGTCGCGATGAGGGTGTGGAGAAACCGCCCGGTGAGTCACTGCCTGTGAAGCTCTCGCTGTCGGTGCAGCCGAATCCGCTTTATGGCAGCACAACGATGCGGCTTGCGCTTCCGACGGATGCGGAGATCTCGATAGCGGTCTATGATATCCAGGGCCGGAAGGTCGCCGGTCTGGTATCGGAGTTCAAGACCGCCGGATTCCACGACGTGGCCTGGAACGGAACGGATGATAGAGGCTCATCGCTGGCATCCGGCGTGTACTTCTGCAGAGTACAGGTTAATAAGAGAATAGCCCTGATGGAGAAACTCGTGAAACTGTAATGGAGGATTCAGTTATATGGCGGGCCAGACCTCACCGGGAGGTCTGGCCTTGCCATATGTATGCACTACTTCACTATCATCAGCTTTTCAGTGTGAATCCGGGTGGTTGTAACCATTCTCAGGAAGTAAAGCCCGGGTGAGAGCGCCGGGGCTCCCTCAGTTCCCGGCCGCCACCGCATGCTGTGCGGTCCACTGCCCATGAAGCCATTGACCAGATCGGCTACGCGGCGCCCGGTAACATCATAGATGCTGAGTTCAACCCAATCCGCCTCGCCGGCCCCAAACTCCAGTGAGAAGCCGTTACTGCTGGGGTTAGGCTCCGGCGCCCCCAGGAACGGGCCGGTTGATGCAATTTCGCCGTCGGCACCGGGTCCGCCGCCATCAGGGGGTGGCGAGGAAGGACCCTGATCATTGACAGAATAGCCCTGTTTGACAGACGACACATATCGGTCCCTGGGCGCACCCGTGTGCGCAGTTATGCAGAAGCTGGTCCAGCAGGTCCCGCCGGCGGTCGAGTCGCACAGGGTAGGCGCTACGGTCTCATAGCTGAAGCTGCCAGAGGCCTCTACGGTTTCGATAAGCTCCCAGGCCGGCCCCGTGGTTCCACATTCGTATGGCCCCTCAATCTGAGGGCCGTCTTCTCCGCCGACGCTGCCCAGGAGAGGCAGGGTCTGCTTGCGCCTTCTCCATACACGATACACGTTTATCGCCGGGGTCGATTCCCCGTCATCGTAGATGCTCCTTGTCCACGACACGTAGACGAAGCCACCGGTATCCCCGGGGACATCGGACACGCGGATTATGTCCGGGGCCCCCTCGGGCCCGCCTGAAGAAACGTTCCTGGTGACCCGGGCGCGGATGCCGATGTCGCCGGCGGTGAATTCATTGAAGTAAGAGCCTGAAGAGCTGTGGTAGGAGCTGCCGGAAACCCGCGGCCCGCTGCCATCATAGCTCAATGGATAACCGGACGCCACCGTGGTGATCTTAACCACCACATAGATAGCATCCCCCGGACTGAGCGGCAGAGGCTCTGCCAGCGCGACCGAGTGGTAGCCAGCAAAGTCGAAGCTATGATCCAGGCTCGATGTCATCAGGTTCTCGGGAACCACGCCCGTGAAGTCATCGTACACATAGATATCCACGTCGGTTGTCGCGTCCCCCAGCCAGAATTCCACTCTCTCGAGGAATGTGGCTTCATCGACCTCGAATCTACACAGACCCCACGCGGTCTTTGAACCTATGAAGCCAGTCCTTCCGGTGAAGCCTCCTTCGTCGTGGTAGAGGAGATCGCCGTCGGCATCGTAATCCTGCCATTCATTGACAAATGATGTATGGGTCCCCATCCTGGCCGAACCATAGGCGATCGTGAAGTACCCGCGCTCGGTGCCATAGCCGCAGGTACCGCCCCAGGACGATCCCCAGCTGTTCTGTACGATCCAGGCTCCCTGGCCGCCCGCGTGGCTGAGGTCATCGTCCCAGCCTACTATGAGGACCGCGTGGTTGGATGATTGGTATCCGGTGTAGTGCATGGTGTAGGAGCCATCATAGCCTGCGAACTCCGAGCGCCAGGCATCACCGCTTCCGCAATACATTGTGGTGTAAAGCGGTCCGTATACTTGCAGGTAGCTCTTGAGCACGGCAACGGAAGCCGGGGTCTGACCCGAGATGGCTCCCCAGTCCAGGATTGTCTTTTGGTACGGGCAGTCCTCCTTGCATGTCACATCCGCCGCAACATATGGGTCGCATTCCTCGAGCACGGTGGCACGGCTTGAGAGAAGATTGGTCACCATCCAGAAATTCCCGCCATTGCAGCTGGCGCCGAACCACTCGCATTCCTTCACATTGTTCTCAGAGAAGTCAAACCTGTCCTCGCCGCCCACCATGAGCCGCGCTTCGAAGCACCCGACTGATGCGAAGGCGTAACACGATCCGCAGGAGCCCTGGTGCCTTACACCGGGTACCACGCCCGCCTCACGCCAGTCGAAGCGTGAGGGAAGGGTAAGGCTAGGCGCTGCCAGCGGAGCCCTGAGGTGTGAAAGATCGAGGGGCGGTGGAATGAAACCGGTTCCCGGGGTGGGTCTGTCTGTCTGAGCGGGAAGGGTGGGCGCTATCTGGATCAGGGCGTCCCGGTCATTCGCATGCGCACTGCACAGCGACAGGAAGAGCGTGCCCACGATAAGCATCGCCGATAGAACAGGTATGTGCGTTCGCGCCAAGCCGGAAGTCAGCATGTGGAGGACCCCTTTCACGAGATTAATCGTGTTTTCTTCAGGCTTGGCGGGATACGACTGTTCTTGTTCCATGTATCGGCAGGGTGGAGGGGTGAGATTAGCCCCGAATGGTGCAAAATGTAGGCGCGGCCGCCGGCTGCCGTGAAGCCGATGGAGGGTTGGCTTGACCCCGTGAAGCCGCGAAGTTAAGATCATGATATGAATAGTCTCCGCAGGCGAGTTGCTTTGCTGTCTCTTGCTGCCGGAATCCTGGCCATTCTGCTTCACGGTGGGTGCGGTGAGACCATCGGCCCGGATGATGAGGGCTGTTTCGGCTGGTACCAGGGCTTCTATGTGCTTTCCACTCCTGAGAGCCTCTACGTCAGGGTGGAGCTTGATTTCACCTGGGCCGTGCCCGACTCAGCCTGGATAGTGGCGCCCCTGGGCACGAGCGAGCCCGACAGGATGTTCGAGCGGGCGGACCCTCCTGGCCTGGCCGTGGCTGCAGTGGCTCATGACGCCATCAGCGGATGGTACACCTTCAGGGCTCGCTACGGTGGATCCGTACGTATTTACGAAGAGCATGTCACCGTGAGAAGCGATGTGCTGAACTATGACTTCGGCCGGGTGGAGCCCCAACGGGGGGACACCGGGGTGAGCCTGACCCCGTTGATGCGGTGGACAGAGCTTCGGGACACGCAGGCGAGAGTCCGGGTCTATTCGGATTCGCTCCGGGAGGAGAGTCTCTTCGACAGTGGCGGGATCGATGATACAGACAGCCTGAGAGTTCCAGGCGATGTACTTGAGCCGGGCATGATGTACTACTGGACGCTTGAGATATATGACTGGCAGACCTTTCTGCCGGACTGCACGCCGGGCTACTATTACATGGACTTTTTCGATAATGGCCTTCTCTATGTGGGCTGGTTTACTACTGCGGGCGCAGCTCTTGCCGGGCGGGGGCCTTGTGGGCCGATCGAGGTCGGCCTGCGGGGACGCCGGGCACGCGAGTTCCGGCCCCTCAGCAAAGAAGGTAGGAGATAAGTATATGGATATTCCGGAGATAAAGAAAAAGCTCGGTCTCAAGCCTCTGACGGCCGAAGGGGGCTATTTCTCGGAGACTTACAGGTCAGATCTCGTGATTCCAGGCGGCGCCCTGGCAACTTCCGCAGAGGGAGAGCGATCTCTGGCGACCGCGATCTACTACCTTCTGATACCCGGCACCTTTTCAGCCCTCCACCGGCTTGCCTCAGACGAGATTTATCACTTCTATCTGGGCGACCCGGTGGAGATGCTTCTTCTTGATCCTGATGCTTCGAGTAATACTCTAAAGCTCGGGCCTAATATACTGGAAGATATGGTATTACAGATAGCTGTGCCGGCCGGTGTCTGGCAGGGTTCGAGGCTCCTCCCCGGAGGCAAGTTCGCCCTGATGGGCACCACCATGGCGCCGGGGTTCGATCCGGCTGACCTCGAGCTGGGAGGCAGGGAGGAGCTGGCCGGGCGCTATCCAGAAGCCCGGGAGCTCATACGCAGTCTCACCCGCTGAGGATTTCAAGGCAGAATCTGTGGAATTCAGGGCGGAAGAGACTCTGCAGCCGGATCCGGGGGACACCGGATGGGAGGTAGGGAAAAGGGCCGGAGCTCGATCGAGCTCCGACCCCGGTAATCTTGACCTCAGGATTTCTCCTACATCTTTATCAACTTCCTAAGCTGTGCGGCTTCGCCGCCGACCTCGACCCTGCAGAAATAAACGCCTGGTACCACGGCATTGGCGTTCCCGTCGCAGGCTTCCCAGACCACTTCGTGGAATCCCGCGGTCTTGTGTCCGCTCATGAGACTCGCCACCTGGCGGCCCTGGATATCGTACACCGCCACCGAAACCTCGGCATCCACCGGGAGCGCCAGGCGCATCGTCGTGCTGCCATAAAGCGGATTCGGCTGAACCGAAAGCGATATCTGCGTGGGCAGTCCTTCATTGGCCGGCTCTGCTTCCGGTACGCTCTCACCATTGCCGCCAAGCAGAATCGGAGGTTCCGTCTGAGTGCCGTTGCAGCCGCTGAAGAGCCAGTTCACATGCACCGCAACCGTATGCAGGTGGTCTATGTTGGCTCCGTAGTCTCTCAATATGCCCGTGTTTCCGGATAGGACCTGGTCACATACTCCGAGGAACTCATCCACGGTAAGACCTGCAAACCAGGGCACCTCTTCCGGTATCACGAATCCGCCATAGCATGCGTCCGGTGAAGGATAACCCAGACCTGCCATGTAGCCCGCACACGAGAAGTCGCGGTTGAGCCTCAAGGACAGGACTTCACCCACGAGCACGCCCAGGAGCTCGTAGCGCTTCGGGTTCACATAGTCACGTCTGAGCACCTTGGGAATACCGTAACTGCACAGGAACTCCTCTAACGCACGAGGAGTTGTCCAGACCGCGGTCCGAACTCCCTCGACTCCGACCATCACGCCATCCGGATAGAGGTCATCGAAGTACCGGTCCCTTATACAGGCCGGAGTGGTAGATACCGGCTCATTAGGATCCTCAAGACAATCCGCTCCCCAGTCCCAGCACCTGAAGGTGCAGTATGGCTCAGGCGGCCCTTCTACCGTAATTGTCTGACAGCACTCGTTGGACAGGTTGCCGCAGTCATCAGATATGACCCAGCACTTCTCATAGATTTCCTGCTGAGTCTCCGGATCCGAGGTGAAGGTGTTAGATATCTCAACTATGTCAGTGCTCACAAGGCAGTTGTCCGTCACCGTGGGCTCATCGAATATGGGCTCCTCACCGTGAGGAATGGTCTTATCAGGAGCGCAGGTCAAGACCGGAGACTCGGTGTCCACCTTGACGGTGACACTCTGGCATACCGAATCGCTCTCATTGCCGCAGGCATCGAGCCCGGCCCAGCAGCGCGTGTGGATCTCAACGCAGATCTCCGGACCATCGGTGATCACCGTGGACACCACCTCGAGGGCGGGATCCGGATCACAGTTGTCCGATATCTCGGGCTGATCGAAGATCACGGGATCATTACACGGGATCACCTTGTCTGCACCTGTCGTGATCACCGGAGGCTCATTGTCCACCACCCGTGTGATCACCTGAGAGCACCACGTTGAGAGGTTGCCGCAGGCATCCTCGGCCTCCCAGGTTCTCGTATGACTTTCCTCACACTGGCTGGGTCCAGGATCCGTGGTAGTCGACACAACGCTGATCACGGGCGACGGATC
>JAUXGG010000270.1 GCA_030622265.1 Candidatus Eiseniibacteriota bacterium | reverse complement strand
TTTGTGAATTCACAAAGCGGTACCTGACCCCAGGATTGTGAATTTGTGGGTTGAATGTGATAGGCTGTTGGGCATAAGTAGCCTGGAGGGAAGATTGAAGCGCCGGACCACGGAGCCCACCTTGATCCTTTGACCGGCACGGGAAATCACGGAGAGGACATCCCCGAAGACATGGAGGTTACCCACTTTGCCGGCCTCGCACCGGCAGACCTGAAAGGAGTTTGATACCATGGAGAAGATCATAGGGCTCTGCGGTCTGACATGCACGGAGTGCCCTGCCTACCAGGCGACTGAAAAGGACGACGATGAAGAGCGGAGGAGGGTCGCGGAGATGTGGTCGAAGAAGTTTGGGGCGGAGATAAAGTCCGCAGACATCAACTGCGACGGATGCACGGTGCCTGACGGCAGCCACTTCAACTATTGCAGCCAGTGCGAGATCCGCGCCTGCGGTCTCGGCAGGAAGGTGCAAAACTGCGCTCACTGCTCTGAGTATGCCTGCGAGAAGCTCGGCAAGTTCTTCGAGATGGCGCCGCAGGCAAAGGAAACACTGGACGGGATAAAGGCCGGCCTCGACGCCTGAGGCAGGCTGAGGATATTGCGATGCCGATACGATTCTGGATGCAGATGAAGCTCCGCCGCCAACCCCTCAGGGGCGGCTGGCTCCTCCGTCCGATTTCGGAAGGGGACTTGGAAGCGCTGGGTACCCTCATGCTCGAGGCTTACAAAGGCACGATCGACTATGAGGGGGAGACTCTCGAGGATGCGGTCAAAGAGGTGTCGACGGTCCTCAAGGGCGGATACGGACCCTTTCTGAACGAGTGCTCCTACATTATCGAGGATGAGGGGAAGATGCTGTCAGCCTCAATGGTGGTCCTCTCCGATGAGGCGGACCAACCTCTTCTTGTCTTTTCCATGACTCACCCGGACCACAAGCGTAAGGGCATGGCGGAGTTCCTGCTCAAGGCCAGTATCAACTGGCTCTTCGACGCCAACTATGAGGAGCTCTGCCTTGTGGTTACCGAGGGCAACACCGGGGCCATCAGGCTTTACGAGAAGCTGGGCTTCCGAAGATGGGAACGGGAAGCTACCGACGGGGAAACCGGCGACGATGAATAGGGCTGACGAGGAAGAGAGCGACGGTGAATAGGGCTGACGAGGAAGAAACCGGGGCCGGGGCCGCGCCCACCGCGGCGGGCGAAAACCGGGATCACCGGGATCAAGGTTTCTTCCACGTGATGCAGACATTGCCCATCATGTGCTTGAATCCGAGTCTGGAAACCGCCCGGTCATAGAGCCTGCTGAGTATGTTGACTACTGGAAACCGTCCCAGGTACCCCTCGGTGAAGGTCCAGTAGGCAGTGTCTTCTGCAATGAAACCGGCTCCTTCGAATATGCGGGCCAGGTCGCCGATGGTCTGCCAGGAATAGCTGGTTTCAAAGCCTTTCCCCTGCGTCATCGCCCTCTGAAGACTCGCCGGTGCATTCCGGGCAATCAGGAACTCCGGTGCCGTGAGGTTGGGTACGGATGTGACGAACAGCCCGCCAGGCCTGAGGACGCGGAAGATCTCTGAGGCCGCTCCCTTAAGATCCCGGACATGCTCGAGCACGTAATTGGCGAAAGCCGCAGCGTAGCGGCCGGATTCCAGGGGCGTCATCTTCTCCACCGAACACTGCCACGCGGACCCGGCATTGGGGAACTCCACCGCGCAGTCCTCGACATCGATGCGGTCACAGATGAAGGCGCAGCCTGAATCCGCGAGATGCTGCTCGATCATGGTGCTTCGCCCGGCACCGATGTTGAGGATCGCCGGTACATCGCTCTCATCCTGGTTTCGGCAAAGAAACTGAGAGATCTGTTTGATGAGATAGCGTTCCGCGGGTGTCTGCATACCGGTACCTTTTGACTGAATTCAAGGAGTGTCACTTCGTGCAGGGTCACAATTATCACAAACAAGGGCCCCGGTCAACCGGGAAAGGCGAGATGCACATTGAGCTCATCAGCAACTGTGCTACAATCTGCCATGATTGACGGGACCGCTCAAAGGAGGATGAAGCAATGAAAATCCAATCTGTTCTGCCGGCATTGTGCATAGCCTTAACCTGCACCTGTGTTTTTGCCGGGCCGGAGGCCGAGCGTGAAACCGCCACCCGGCCCATCAGGTTCGCGGTGCTCGGAGACCGGACCGGCGGTCATCAGCCGGGGGTGCACGGGCAGGTCCTGGAGGAAATCGAGCGGATGAAGCCCGATTTCGTGGTCGGCGTCGGTGACATGATCGAGGGCTATTCCAACGACACGACGGCTGTTAAGGCCGAGTGGAGGGAGTACATGGGGCTTCTCGAGGCTCTGAGCATGCCCATCTACCTTACGCCCGGGAATCACGATATCTGGGATTCGACTTCCGAGGACCTGTACAGGCGCCTGGCGGGTGAGCCTTATTACTCCTTTGACGTTGAGGACCTGCACTTCATCATCCTGGATAATAGCCGCTGGCTGGAGGCAGGCGACTTCCCCCAGGAGCAGATCGACTGGCTTGCGCGTGATCTCGCCGCGAGCCGGGGTGCCGCGGCCACGTTCGTCGTCTACCATGGGCCGCAGTGGTTTGAGACCGTCGCATTGGGGGAGCCGGACCAGCTCCATCCCGTTTTCTCGGAGTACGGGGTCGACGCCGTCTTTAACGGACACTATCACACGTACTTCAGCGGTGAATACGACGGCATTCTCTACACCACGGTCGGGAGCTCCGGAGGGTATGCCGACCCGGGTATCACGGGTTTGGAGTACCACTTTGTCTGGGTCACGGTAGACGGCGGAGATATCTCAATCGCTCCCATCAAGATGGGAGCGGTCCTGCCCTGGGATGAAGTGGCGGCCCATACGCTTCACTGGATCGAGGATATCCGCGCGAACGCCATGCAAATGGACAAGATCAGCCTTGGTACGGACACGGATGTCTTTGCCACCCGGGTCGATGTCAGCATCGCCAATATGAATGAGGACGAGGTCCTCAGGGCCACTCTCGAATGGGAGATACCCGGGGCCTGGAGAGTGAGCCCCAAGAGGCTCCCGGTGGAGATCGCCGCATCCGGCTCACATGTGGAACATTTCTCCGTAAGTACCGACGGTCCCCTGTACCCGGTGCCGGTGCTTTCGATCGACTACCCGTATGAGGAAGATCTAACGGTCAAGATCGAGAAAGCCCTTCCCGTCGAGCGTGCCGTCTATGCCGCGCACGCCGGGGAGGTCCCCAGGATTGACGGGAAACTGTCTGAGGGGATGTGGAAAGACCCGGAGAGGGTGCTCTTTGCGCCCGACGGGTCACCGATGACCACGGATTCGGCCTTCTTCTACTTCGCGTGGGATGAGACTAACCTCTATCTGGGCGCCGAGTGCATGGAGTCGAAGATCGACTCGGTCGTGGCCGCTGCGGTGAATCAGGATGACGCTGTTTACGGGGAGGACTGCGTGGGGTATTTCCTGCAGCCGGAGGTCCCGGGCGGACCGGTTTACCAGATCTACTTCAATCCCCTCGGCACGGCCTTCGATCAGAAGATATCTGTAGAAGATGGCGCCTGTTCCGGGGTCGACCGTGAGTGGAACGGGACGTATGAAGCAGCGACTGCTATGGAAGGCGACCGCTGGACCATCGAGGTGCGGATACCGCTTGAGGAGCTCGACACCCGGGGTGAGTACGAGAAGGTCTGGACGCTTAACTTCCGCCGCAAACAGAGGCGGCTTCAGACATCCGCCGACTGGCAGGTTCCAATCAGCTACAATCCCAATGATTACGGAATCATGGTGATGCGGTGATGTGATGGTAGTCGATGAGACAACGATAGTGGAGCGGCTGCTTGATTCCGGAGAACCATCAGTCCGGTTCAAGGTGTTGACCGGTGTTCTGGGCAAGAGTGCAAGATCGCCCCGTGTAAGATCAGCCCAAAAGGACG
>JAUXGG010000240.1 GCA_030622265.1 Candidatus Eiseniibacteriota bacterium | reverse complement strand
TGTCAAGAGGTATTTGTCAGCAATCTTGCCCCTTCCAGCGCGTGAGCTGGTTTCCGCTCAACACCAACTTCCCGGTGGCCTTGGATGCAGTGTTTCCTTGAGTGCCAGTTGTCCAAAGAATGGGTGCACCTCAGTCATTGAAGAACTGTATAGGTGTGTGATACCGTCATAGATCATCTGTCAGACCAGATCTGCCGGTACACGTCAATTGCCTTCGGGCAGGATCAAGAGAGGAGCTTATCATGTCGAGATTTCTCTTCACAACTGCGGCGGCGATCATGGTGATGGCATCCATATGCCATGGATCTGCAACCGCCGGGGTGGCAAGGCAATTCGAGGCGACCGACTATCCCACCGGTCTCGCCTGGGATGGTACGTTCATATGGTTGGCTGACAGAGACTCTGAGTGGCTCTATGCCATAGATCCTTCCAGCGGCGCTCACGCCGACTCAGTATTGTGCCCTTCCTTTTCACCCACCGGACTTGCATTCGGGGACGGTTTTCTCTGGGTATCAGGCTACTATGAGGATGGTATATACAAGGTGGATGTGGATGCCGGGCGGGTGGTCGACATAATAGGCGCTCCCGGCGAGCTCACCCTCGGGCTTGCCTGGCAGGACGGCTACCTGTGGGCTTGCGATGCCTCCGCAAAAGAGATAGTCAAGATCGACCCGACAGACGGTACGCCCATAAGATCGATCAAGTCCCCCTCACGTTCTGCCCACGGCCTGGCCTTCGACGGAGAGTACCTGTGGGTATCCGACAGACGACATGACAAGATCTATATGGTCGAGCCCCGGGAGGGCTGCGTGATACTCTCGGTCGATTCGCCCGGGCCTTACCCCAGAGGCCTGGCATCGGATGGGGAGCATATCTGGAACGTAGACTATCAGACCGATTCTCTCTATGCCCTCCTCCCTTCCGGGGATCAAGATCCCATCCTCGAGTCTCCGAAGAAGGCAAGCGTAACGTTCACGGTCAAGGTGAGATGCCAGGGCCCGGATCCTGTGGAGGAATGCAATGTCTACCTTGCAGTGCCCCGCTCCGATCTTGACCATCAGGCCATACTGGTCGAACCCGCTTTCAAACCGGAACCCCACGATTTCGTCATCGACAAGTGGGATCAGGAGTTCGCGCATTTCGTGGTGACGGATATCCTTCCGGGCGAGACCCGCCGGGTGTCCTATGAGACCACCGTTGAGATCCACGCCCGGCGTCAGCTGATCATCCCGGAGAACGTCGGAAGCCTCCAGCGCATCCCGAAAGACATCAAGCGCAAGTATACCGTCGACGGCGGAAGGCTTCTCATAGCGGATCCCGTGATCCAGGACGCGATCACGGAGGCAGTGGGGGATGAGAAGAATCCATACTGGATGGTGCGCAAGATGTACGAGTATGTGATCGACCACGTCGACTATGAGCGTGTCGGAGGTTGGGATACGGCTCCAAATGTGCTCAAGCGAGGGACCGGGTCGTGCTCGGAGTTCTCATTCGTCTTCATGGCCATGGCCAGGGGCGCGGGCATACCCACCCGTTTCTCGGCGGGCGTCTGCGAGCGCAATGATGAAGCCAGTATGGATGATGTCTTCCACAGGTGGACCGAGGTCTATCTGCCCGGCTACGGCTGGGTGAAAGTTGATGCCAGTGCGACCAACAGTGAGTGGCAGGCCGATCGCCTGAAGCCAATTGGAGATTATCCCAACCGCTATCTCATAACTACCATAGGCGGGGGTGACTCCGAATACATTGGCTGGAGATACAACTACGGCTTGGATTGTACGTATACGGGAAGGACTGAAGTCGACGTATCGGCCTATGCCGATTGGGAACCCGTCGAGTAGGTGGCAGACCGGTGGGGCCGGCAGGGGCGGCCGGTCCAGCTCCTGGGTGAAGATCTGATCGCGGAAGCACGAAAACTGGTACCGGGGGCAGTCCTCACCGGAACTCTTCGAATGACCCTTATGCTTGACAAGCTGCCAGGTGGTGTCACTGCGGGGGGCTCATATCCCATGCGAGGAGCAGACTTCAGCCCTGACCGAAATCGGCACTACTTCATACCCCGGTCCTCCCGGGGGTTGCCCGACTGGAGTTCCCCCGCTTTCACGGACACCTAACCAGTGGACGTCAGGAATAAGCTGCAAGGGCACTCCGGCCAGATTCCTTTGACTCGGCCAGGATATTCCGCCTCAGTGTCTCCCGGCAAGCTCGATTCCGCTGTTCGCTGCATCATTCTTTGGGTTCTTCTGGAAGGTTCTTCAGATTCCGCACAAATCGCTCCAGATTGAACTCACTCTTGTTCCTCATAATGTCCCAGGCTTCGATGCAGATCGCCTGGCCGATATACGTCCGCGCGTCCTCCCGCGAAATCCCCTGTGCCATCAGCCGGCTAAGTGTCTCCCGAGTTTCCGGAGGATCATTGCCGGCAATCTGGTTGTCGACGACTTCCATGAAGGCGGCATGCAGATGTGGGTTTGTCTCGTCCATTTGATCCCCTCCTTTTCAGCGACTTGTTAGGTGGCGCTGTCTGCCTCAAATGATGCTTCTCATCAAAGCAACGGCACAATACCTGCTATCACCATCCCTGCACCTATCGAAAGCATCGTGCCAATGATGAACGCCCTGAAGTGAAAGAAATAGTCCTTGTACCCCGCCATTCCCTCCGTTCCAGGGATGACCACGAACTTCGGCGTGATGGAGCAGAACATCAACCAATCAAGCAGCAACAGATCAACCAAGTTGAAGATAAAGACCACTCCAAAGGCATTCAGGAAGAGCTGAAGGAAGGACACCCCCTCTCCACCCTGCCGTTTCAGTGCCAGCGTCGAAATGAAAGGCACGGCAACAAGGAGAATCAAGAACGGAATCCCCACCACCAGCGACTGCCGCTTTTCCTTATCCGTTTTCGGGGGCACTTGCTTCTGGATATCTTCTGGATAGTCTTGAAGGAAGAGGCGAGGGTTGAAACGCAGCACAGCAACCAGGAAGAGTGAAGCCATAACCGACAGAATGGCCCCATCAAGAGCAGTTCTTCCGATGTTCAACATGATGGACCTCTCCGTCGGCTGCATACGTTAGTCAGACGGCATTCGCCGCCTTGCGAGCCCGCATGCACAGCACCCGCGGCCGCCGAATCAACTGAGCATACTCCTCTGGTTTGACCTCCGCGAACTCCTCGGTCGGAACTGGCTCGACCATCCGCTCAACTGAGAAGCCGGCACGGACTATCGGGTCTATCATGTGCGAGAACGGCCGCCGATAGCACGGCACCACAATGGGAGCACCGAGCCCGCGCCAGGTGTACTTTCGCAATTCGGTCGAGAAGTAGTCATCCGTATCATTAAGCGTGTAGTCGGAACAAGGATGACCGACTGAGAATACCACGCAGCCCGGACTCCTAAGGACTCGGTGGAATTCTCGGAACAATGCCAGCCAGTCGCGAACGTAGCCCAATGTCCCTGAGCTGAGGACCACGTCGAATGATGAATCCGCCAGAAACGGCATCGGCTGTTCGAGATCGGCCTCATGCAGAACCGCTGTCTCGCCCAAGCGCTGCCGTGCGAACCTGAGCATGTTAGCACTCGCGTCAACCCCGACGACGTCTGCTCCCCTGGCGGCAAGCCAGCCCATCACCACTCCGGGGCCGCAACCGGCATCCAGGATGCGTCGACCGGACACCTCCGGAAGCAGGCCCAGCATCGCCGGACGCTCGTAATAGATGCTGCGAGGGTTCTCCTCGATCGCCGCCGCGTACGCCTCCGCCATCGAGTCGTAGGCCTCCAGGGCCACCGGCCGCGTCTGCTCCCGATTGCTCAAGTTTCCTCCTCCAGGACAGAGACTATCACAGCCCAAAGAACTGTCAACCGAAGTCCCAGACTCGATACGGGCTGGCCCTGGTCTTGCTCGTCCGATAGGATCCGACAGGCGTGCAGTTAAGGTGAAACAGTCTAACCCCCGACCACATCATGGCGGTGTTGACAAGCGATGGGGTTTCGGGCAGCATGAGGATGTAAGGTGCTGCGTGTTATGGGGGATAGCAGCCACATAAATGGTCGCTAACACGATCACCTTATGCAGTAGTTGGAATCCATGGAAGAGACCAAAGACAATCGCATCCGGGAAGCCTACTGGAATGGCAATGACGACCATTCT
>JAUXGG010000427.1 GCA_030622265.1 Candidatus Eiseniibacteriota bacterium | reverse complement strand
CTCATCAAGCGAGAATGACGACCCGGTGCGCGAAGAGTCGGCTTCCTCGGAGGCAGATTCCGTTCCGGTGAGCGAAGAGTCGGCTTCGGCCGCAGGCAACACTTCACCATCTTCTGCAGCCGGCGAACCCTCCCCCTCGCCCGAGGAGTCCGCCGCCGCCGCCCCCGGCGTCACCCTTGGCTCCACATCCTCCGGAGCAGGCGTCTCGACCACGGCTGAACCGGAGTCCGGCGCAGCAGCCGGATTCTCGTTCTCACCCTCCGTGGTCCAGACGACACCCTGGGCGCACATCAGCACGATCGCAAGCCCGATTGAAAGCGTGACCACTAACTTCATCGACGCGAATTCCCCTGTGGATATACCAGTACCCATATCCCCCTTACGGCAATTTCCGTGCCATTCGGGGCCAATTGCATCCCATCACCCACACCCCCTGTATTTGCTGGCCCAAGTAAGGGCTTGCCCTCAGCATACATCTATAGTAGCTTGGCTCGGAAAGAGCCTGATTGACCTCGTTTGGCTACGATGGTGCACAAATGAAGACACTCCACAGGTATATTCTCACCCAGCAGATCCCACCCTTCCTGTTCGGTATATTCGTCATAATCTTCATCCTCGTCCTCGACTTCCTCTACAAAAATCTTGAGATCCTCATAGGAAAGGGCATCCCTTTCCTGGTCTCCGCAGAGTTGCTTACCTTGAGTCTTGGCTGGATGATTGTGATGGCGGTTCCCATGGCCGTCCTCATAGGCACTCTCATAGCCTTCATGAGACTTGCCTCCGACAACGAGATAACCGCCATGCGAACCAGCGGGCTCAGCCTGCTTTCGATATCGAAGCCGCTGATCATAGCATCGTTTGTACTGTCTTTCCTTATGATACCCGTGCACAACTACCTCGTCCCTGAGACGAACCACAGGTTAGCGAATTTGCTCGTCGCCATACACAAGAAAAAGCCGGCCATGCAATTGAGAGACGGCGTTTTCATGAACGATGTGAAGGGATACAGCATACTTGTCAATAAGTCAACCGGCAGTGAGCTCGAGGGTGTAACAATTTCGCGCCTCATAGAGGGGAAGCCGGCTCAGACAATCAGGGCCGACCGGGGAGAGATATTCTTTGCGCCTGATGGTATGACGCTCGTGATGAAGCTCTATGACGGAGAAATTCACGACGTCGACCAGAAAGATCCCAAGCGATATCTCAGGCTTAAGTTCACCGAGCACACGCTCAACATCCCGGATGCCGGCAGCGAGCTGGTCCGGACCGACAGGGACTACCGGGGGGACCGGGAGATGAGCATCAGCGACCTTCTGGAGGAAATGGACCGGTACAAGGGCAAGATCGCGGACAAGGGTCCGCAGGTGGTCGAGATCGTCAAGGAGACCGCCGGGAAATTCCCGGCCTTCTGTGCCGCGTCCGCCTCAGCCGGTGAGACCACTGAGGATGAGAAGGTCAACGTGGTCAAGTCTCTGAATTCGGCAGCCGACAGGCTCAAGACCCTCCAGGTCCAGGTCGAGTCCTATGAACGCAGGGTGAGGTCGCTCTCGGTCGAGGCTCATAAGAAGGTGGCCATCTCATTCGCGTGCGTCGTCTTCGTCCTGGTGGGCATTCCGATCGGTATCCGCACAAAAGAAGGAGGAGCGGGAAGCGGCCTGATGGTGAGCATCCTGTTCTTCGCCGTCTACTATGCTTTCTTGAGCTCCGGGGAGAAGCTGGCCGACCGGGGCTTCATCCTCCCCTTCCTTTCAATGTGGGCGGCCAACATCCTGTTGGGCGCGATTGGGCTCTATCTCTTCATCCGCGCCAACAGGGAGCTCCCCTTCTTCCCACAGACTCTTAGGAACTCCTTGAGGAACCTGCGAAGATGACCATACTCGACCGCTATATCCTCCGCGAAGTCACCCGGACCATACTCATATGCCTGATCGCTTTTGTGGCCGTATTCATCAGCCTGGACATGGTGGAGTACGTCGACGACTTTGTTGACAACGATGTCGGGGCGTTCGCGGTATTCAAGTACTATCTCTACCAGGTACCCCATATCTTCACATTGACCCTGCCGGTAGCGGTGCTCATCTCCTGCCTGTTTACCGTGGGCCAGATGTCGAGGCACTACGAGCTGATTGCGATCAAGGCATCCGGAATAAGGTTCGCCAGAACCATGGTCCCCCTGCTGCTGGCCGGCTTCGTGGCGAGCGTGATATCCCTGGGCGTCAGCGAGCTGATCGTACCGACGGCAAACTCGAAGGTTAAGAGCATCAAGGCCAATGAGATCAAGAAGTCTTCCAGGAGGGGCCAGCCAAGAATGCG
The DNA here is from genome assembly GCA_030622265.1 of Candidatus Eiseniibacteriota bacterium. Lineage (GTDB taxonomy): Bacteria > Arandabacterota > Arandabacteria > Arandabacterales > Arandabacteraceae > JAUVJV01. The sequence goes on along the minus strand of JAUXGG010000427.1, from coordinate 203 downwards.
GACCAATATAAGCTACCGCGGCCGGGAGGGTCACTTCTATTTCTCCCCCCAGTATGACACCAAGCTCAATGTCATGAAAAACGTGGTTGTCGAGAAGTCCGTGGGGGGCGACCTGGTCTACAGGTTGAATGCCTCGCAGGCGGCCTGGAAGGAATCCTCCTGGGTATTCACCGAGGCATACATAAGATGGTTCTCCGAAGATG
>JAUXGG010000190.1 GCA_030622265.1 Candidatus Eiseniibacteriota bacterium | reverse complement strand
CCTGGCGGAGTGAGCTCAACAATTACGATGGCTCGTACACGCTTTACTATCCCGGTTCCCACAGCGTCTCGGTGAGGCAGACCCGGCACGCTTCCGCCCTCGCCCTGCCGGAACGTTTCGACTGGCGTGAATCTGGTTATGTGACCCCGGTCAAGCAGCAGGGATCCTGCGGCGCCTGCTATGCCTTCGCGGGCCTTGGCGATATTGAGTCCAAGATGCTGATGGCCGGTGAGGGCTATTTCGATTTCTCCGAAAACAACCTGAAGGAATGCGAGTGGTTCGGGCGTAACGGGCTCTATCCATCCGGGTGTGACGGCGGTACCTACTGGCGGATCATCAATCTCATGGCCGAGAAGGGGATGGTTCTGGAGAGCTGCGATCCTTATGTGCCCTATAAGACCACCTGCAAGACCACCTGCTCCTATATCAAGACGGTGCTTGACTGGCGGGTGTTAACGCTGAACGAGGTTCCATCGCCCGATCTTATGAAGACCTACCTTATGACGCAGGGTCCCATATTCGTGGCCATAGACGGTGGAATCGGCTCGGCCTGGCGGAGTGAGCTCAACAATTACGATGGCTCGTACACGCTTTACTATCCCGGTTCCCACAGCGTGAACCATGCCGTGCTGATCGTCGGCTGGGACGATACCCTGAGCCATGCCGGCGGGCAGGGCGCCTGGATTGTCAAGCACAGCTGGGGTACCAACTGGGGTGTGACAGCCGGCTACGGTACCGAGAAGGGCTATTTCACGATAGCCTACGGCTCGGCCTATATCGGATGGTATTCGTCATTCCTCAAGGGGTGGAAGGACTTTGATCGCTGCGACCGCCTGCTCTTTTACGATGAAGCAGGATATTACACCGCTGTCGGTTACGGTGTTAGGACCGCCTGGGCGATGTGCAAGTTCATCGCGGACGAGAGCATGACTCTTGACCGGGTGGAGTTCTGGACCACGGACGCCACCACTGATGTGGATATCTATGTCTACGATGACTTCAACGGGACATCCCTGTCCAATTTGCTGGCGAGCTATGAGGACACCTCGTTTACGGAGATGGGCTACCATTCGGTTGCGCTTCCCTCGCCGGTTCTAATGAGCATGAATCAGGATTTCTATGTTGCGGTCAAGATAAAGAACGCGGCGTTCGGCTTTCCGCTTACCATGGATCCCCAGGACGTGGGTCCCCGGGCCCCGGGCAGGTGCTATATGAGCGCCACCGGCGCCACCTGGGCCGAGTACCTTGATGGTGGTAACTTCGATGGTGACCTCGGGGTGCGCGCCAGAATGAGACTCACCCGGGATTGCGAACCTCCGGAGCCAGTCTCATCGTTCAGCGCGGCTGCGGGCGAGAGCGAGATCGTGCTCAGGTGGACCAACCCTGCGGACGGTGATTTCTCGCACACGGCGATCCGCTACTCCGCAGCGAAGTACCCGCTCACACCCGGGGACGGCTCACCTGTCAACAATGGCATGGACGGGCTGTTCTATAACTCTCCGGCAAGCGCGGACAGCTTCACGCATACCAACCGCTCGAGCGACGTGACATATTACTACTCCGCATTTGCCGCCGACACGCTGGACAACTACTCGCTTGCCGTGAACGCGGCCGCCACTCCGGGAGACACGATAGCCCCGGATTCGGTGTATGAGTTCACTGCTGAACCGAATGACAGGATGGTGAAACTGAAGTGGACGAATCCTGAGGACGACGACCTGACCGGGGTTCTGATAAGGTACTCGACAGACAGTCCTCCCGGATTGCTGAGCGGTGCGCCCGTGGAGAACGGCGATTCCGGTATCTTCGCCGCCACTCCCGCGGCCCAGGACAGCTTCATCCATGAGGGGCTCGTAAACGGTGAGACCCACTACTACTGCATCTGGGCATTTGACGCCTCCAGCAATTACTCCGACACCAGATGTTTGGGCGCGGTTCCCGTGGACTTGATGCCGCCTGATTTCTCGGTATCGGTGTTCCAGAACCCCTATCTCTCCAATCACCTGGACATATACGTGATCGCCTCGGAGCCTGTGGTCGAGGAGAGCTTCGTGGTGACCATAGAGGGTGAGGAGGAGGATCATGAGAGCGTTCCCGGGAATGCCCGGGCAGTCAGGTGTGATTATGAAGTCTATGAGAGCGGAGAGCTCAACATCAGAGCCTGCGCCACCGATCTTAACTCAAACTCAGGTTGTGGTGAGAGAACCTATGCAGTTTCCAGGCTCCTCGCCAGGTCCGGAGGAGTCGCCGGGAGCCTGGACGGTTTGATGAAGCTCGAGGTGGCAGATGATGCTCTCCGGAGCGATACATTTGTTCTCGTATCAACAGACTCATATGCCTATGCTTCCGGTTCCCACGGCGGCCATGGCCCGGTTTACAGGGCATCGCCCGCGGCCCTGGAGCTCGCGAAGCCCGCAACCATCTCGATCGCATACAGTGGTATCGAGGTGGCGCCGGAGCATCTTATAGTCGCGCGAATCGAGGATGAGAATATCAGTCCCCTGGAATCCTTTGTGGACAGGGACTCTGGCAGGATCATCGCCCATGTGGACAGGCTCGGCACCTTCGGACTGCTCGAGCGGCCCGATGCCGAGACACCTGACTTTGCAGGGGAGATGCTCAGGCTCATGCAGAATGTACCCAATCCCTTTGCAGGCACCACACAGATAAACTTCTCGCTCCCGCGAGCCACTCAGGTGCGGATCGATGTCGTCACGGTGAAGGGCAGGCTGGTCAAGACCCTGATTGACGAGCATGCCGGCCCGGGGATCCATCATATCAATTGGGATGCCACCAGCGATTCGGGCAGAGACGTGGCTGGCGGCATTTACTTCTATCGCATCGTCACACCCGATGCCACCGCGACCCGCAAGATGGTGTTCCTCGAGTAAGTCCGGCTCTCAAGTAGTTTTCTGTGCTTGACCGCATTTGCGGTTTAGTTTACATTGTTCCCGCGTGTGGCATCGGTTCGGAGGTGATTGCGAAATCAGGGAAGATCGGTTCATGAATTGTGGCAGGGCATCGCTCGCTTATGCTTCCATTTGCCTTATCCTCATCCTCGCACTCCTTCTCTGTCCCGGTTGCCAGAAGAGTGGTGAGGAGGCCGATACGGCAGATCTCGTAGGCCCTGTCGCGGTCACCGAACACACTTCGACGGGCATCGCGGACACGCTCAGATCAGGTGAATCCCTCTATACCTCGCTCATCTCCTGCGGCATCGAGCCGCCCCATGCAGTCCGGGTGCTGGACGTCCTGGGCGCCGAGGTCAACCTGAGGTCCTGCAAGCCGGGCGACTCGTATTCTGCCGAGGTGGATGAGGATGGCTGTGTCCTGAGCCTGTGCTACAGGAAGGGGCTGACGGAGCGTTACTGGGTCAGCACCGATTCCTCCGGGTATGCCGTGACCAAGGATGAGATTCCGGTTATCGCCGTAACGAAGCGGGTCGAGGGGGTCGTGCTGACATCGCTGTGGGAGGCTATGCTTTCGATCGGAGAGGACCCGGAAGCTGCGCTCAAGCTGGCCGATATCCTGGGGTGGGAAATTGATTTCGTGACCGACCCCAGGCGGGGTGACACCTTCCTGATCATCTATGATGAGCTCTTCTGCCAGGGCAAGCGGCTGGGCATAGGAGACGTGACCGGCTGCAAGTACATTAACGAGGATACGGAGTTCCTCGCATTCGGCTTCGCCGACCCGGACGGGCGGATGGAATACTACGACTTCGACGGCAACTCGGTGCGTCGCGTGTTTCTGAAATCCCCGCTGAACTACCGGCGGATCTCGAGCTACTTCTCCAACCGGAGATATCACCCGATCCTTAAGATCTACCGCCCCCACCACGGCATCGACTATGCGGCTCCAACGGGCACGCCGGTTGTCTCTATAGGAGACGGGCGCATTGTGCGTGCAAGCTGGAATGGAGGCTTCGGCAAGTATGTCGAGATCAGGCACAACAATGTCTACACAACCTGCTACGGGCATCTCTCGGGCTACGGCAAGGGTGTGAGGACCGGGGCGAGGGTCAGACAAGGCCAGGTGATTGGATATGTGGGATCCACCGGACTCTCGACGGGTCCGCATCTTGACTTTCGCGTGAAGAAGTTCGGGTCATATGTAAACCCGCTCAGGATGGACTACCCCAAGGGCGAGCCTGTCGCCGAAGAGCGCAGGGAGGACTACTTCGAAGTCCGCGACCAAGTGATAAAGGGCCTGAGGAGCAAAGAGCTGGCAGCACTTCTTCCCTGATAGTCGCCTGCCTCCCACACCGTTACCCACGCCACCGCGACCGCACCGTCAAGCGCTGCCAAGCCTCCTTGCCATTCCGGTAGCCAACCGGGGACCTCTCATGCGTACTTTTATGGACATATTCGCGCAGCGCGTATAGTATCGGTTGCATGAAAGTGTTCCGACTCGAACGCATTAGGCTTACCAAGTCCGGTACTGCCATATTCGACTCGCTCGACGCGAGCATATCCTCAGGGGGAATAACCACATTGCTGGGGCCGAGCGGATCCGGCAAGACCTCGCTCCTGAGATTGCTCAACCGTCTCGACGAACCGACCGCCGGCAACATCTACTTCAATGACGAGCCGATAGCCTCTTATGACATTCAGGCGTTACGGCGGGAAGTGGGTATGG
>JAUXGG010000287.1 GCA_030622265.1 Candidatus Eiseniibacteriota bacterium | reverse complement strand
GGCGATGCTGAATGATGAGGGCGGAGTGATCGACGACCTCCTTGTCTATAGACGCAAGTTTGATTACCTGCTCGTGGTCAATGCCGTGAACGTCGAGCGGGACTTCGGCTGGATGAGTGAGCGGGCGCCCGAAGGCGTCAAGGTGAGAAACCTGAGTGATGAGACCGCCCAGGTTGCCGTTCAGGGCCCCGGGGCCGTGGAAATGGTGGCCGCGGTCTGCGACGATGACGTCTCCGGGCTGGGATCTTTCCGTTCCATGGGGGCAACGATCGCCGGGGTCCAGTGTCTGGTATCCCGCACCGGGTATACGGGCGAGGATGGCCTCGAGATCTATACCGGCTCGGACAAGGCCGGAGCTGTCTGGGACGCCATAATGAAGGCCGGATCCAGGCCTGTTCCCATAGGACTCGGCGCCAGGGACAGCCTGAGACTCGAGGTGGCATTCCGGCTTCACGGCAGTGACATGGACGAGACCACCACCCCACTCGAGGCCGGGTTGGGATGGATCGTGAAACTGGACAACGGGGACTTCTTCGGTAAGGAAGTTCTCCTCCGGCAGAAGGCCGAGGGGGTCAAGAAGAGGCTGATCGGCCTGGTCTCGGAAGCGAAGCGCTTTCCGCGGCCCGGTTACAGCGTGTGGTCGGGTGACAGGGAAGTGGGCCGGGTGACAAGCGGGGGTTTTGCTCCCTCGCTTAAATGCGGCATCGCGCTCGCGTACGTGGAAGCGGACTATGCGAAGCGGAGCACCGAATTCCAGATTGATATGAGAGGACAGAGAACAGACGCGAGATATGTCAGAGGACCGTTCTACAAGAGACCGGATCCGGAATAAGAGAGGAGACTAGGACATGACTCCTGACGATCTGCTCTATAGCGAGAAACACGAGTGGGTCAAGGTTGATGGTGACATCGCCACGGTAGGCATTACCGATTACGCCCAGAACCAGTTGGGCGACATCGTCTATGTTGAACTGTCGCCCGCAGGCACCAAGGTCACGCAGATGAGCCCCATGGGCACCATCGAAGCCGTCAAGGCGGTGAGCGACATGCATGCCCCGGTCGCCGGAGAAATCGTCGAGGTGAACGACGCCGTCGGTACCGATCCTTCGGTCATCAAATCCTCGCCCTACGGTGACGGCTGGATGGTGAAGATAAAGATGGAGGATCCAGGCCAGCTGGATTCCCTGCTCAAACCGGAGAAGTACCGCGAGCTCACCGGAGAGTGACGCCAGTGGAATAGGGATTTACACCAGAGTCGGAGAGTAAATGTGAGAGGTTTCATTCCCGGCGCCGACCGGGAGAAGCAGCAGATGCTGGACGCTATTGGCGTCGAGTCATTTGAAGACCTGCTTGTCGACATACCGGAAGACCTGAGATTGCAGGGCAGCCTCGAGTTGCCTCCGCCCGTGTCCGAGATGGAGGCCAGGAAATTGCTCGGCGATATGGCGGCAAGAAACGCCTCGGCAGCGGAGTGGACCTGTTTCCTGGGCGCCGGTGCATACGATCATTTCATACCCAGCGTGGTCGATCACATCACCTCGCGTTCGGAATTCTCTACGGCTTACACGCCTTACCAGCCCGAGGTGAGCCAGGGCACGCTCCAGTCGATTTTCGAATTCCAGTCCCTCGTCGCAAGGTTGACCGGCATGGAGATTGCCAACGCGTCGCTCTATGACGGAGGAAGCGCGATGGCGGAAGCCGTGTTGATGGCTAATGCGGTGAACCGGAGAAATCAGATCGTGGTGAGCGGCTGCGTGAATCCCTTCCGGCTGGAGGTTTTACGATCATACCTGAGGGCGACGGGTTTTGAGATCAAGGTCACCGATCCGGGAGAGGGGGTCACCGACCCTTCACAGATCGCGGCCCTTATTGGCCCGGACACGTGCTGCGTGGTTCTTGAAAACCCCAACTTCTTCGGGATTGTGGAGGATGGAGCTGCCGTGGGCTCGGCGGCACACCGTGACGGCGCGCTCTTCATTGCCTCCGTTGACCCGATTTCCCTTGGACTTCTTGCCGCCCCGTCAGCTTACGGGGCGGATATCGTCGTGGGAGAGGGGCAGGCCCTGGGCACGCCCCTAAGCTATGGTGGGCCCTATCTTGGTTTTATGGCGAGTCGCAGGGAGCACCTGAGACGCCTGCCGGGGAGAATCGTGGGGAGGACGGTGGACGCGGACGGAAAAACCTGCTATTGCCTTACCCTTCAGACGCGGGAGCAGCACATCCGCCGTGAGAGAGCCACCTCCAATATCTGCACCAACCAGGCCTTGATAGCCCTGCGCGCCACCGTGTATCTCGCGTGGCTCGGGAAACAGGGGCTCGTGGAGTTGGCCGGGTTGTGCCTGTCGAAGGCGGTCTATGCCAGGGAGAAGCTCATCGAGAGTGGTTTCAAGCTCCGGTTCGACCGGCCCTTCTTCAGGGAGTTCGCCGTTGAGGTCCCCGGCTCTGCTGCCCGGATGGTCGACAGGCTTGCCGACTCGAAGATCCTGGGCGGCTTACCCCTCGGAGACTTATATCCCGGTTTCGAAAACTCGGTGCTCCTTGCGTTCACCGAGAAGCGGACCCGGGAAGAGATAGACAATCTGGTGACTGTGATGAAACAGATAGCCGAGGAGGCGAAAGATTAGCGGTGGCTGAGTACGGTACCATATTCGAGGCCGGCGGTCCGGGGCGAAGAGCTTACTCGCTTCCGGAGTGCGACGTGCCTGAGGTCAGTCCCGAGTCGGTTCTGCCGCCGGAGTCCTTGAGAGGGAAACCTGCGGAACTTCCGGAGGTCTCGGAGCCTACGCTGGTTAGACACTTCATCAACCTCTCCGTACTCAATCACCATATTGACAGGGACTTCTACCCGCTTGGATCATGCACCATGAAATATAACCCCAAGGCTTCCGAGGCGGTCGCAGGCCTGGAGGGTTTTGCCGGACTTCACCCGCTGGTCCCGGAGGCGCTCTCGCAGGGGGCGCTCGGCCTGATCCATGAGCTCGGGCGCGCGCTCTGTGAGGTGACCGGCATGGATGATATCACCATGGTACCCGCCGCCGGCGCGCACGGGGAGTTTGCCGGCATGCTGATGGTGCGTGCCTACCACGAAGACCGGGGCAAGCCCCGGAGCAAGGTCCTGATCCCCGACTCGGCCCACGGAACCAACCCGGCGAGCGTGAAAGTCGCCGGATATGATGCGGTCGAGGTGAAGTCGGGAAGCGACGGACGGATAGACCCCGATGATGTCAGGGCCCACCTCGATGAAGAGGTTGCGGCGATCATGATCACGAACCCCAATACGCTGGGCCTCTTTGAAACCCATATGTGCGACGTGGCGAAGATGGTGCATGATGCGGGCGGCCTGGTCTACATGGACGGGGCCAATATGAACGCCCTGCTGGGCATATCGAGGCCCGGCGACTTCGGCGTGGACATAGCCCATCTTAATCTCCACAAGACTTTCTCCACCCCGCACGGGGGTGGGGGGCCCGGATCCGGCCCGGTGGCGGTCAAGGATTCGGTTGCGCCCTACCTGCCGTTGCCGGTGATTGAAGAGAAGGACGGCTTCTATGCCCTGGCGGCCGACAGGCCTAAGTCCATCGGCCGGATCCATACCTTCTCAGGCAACTTCGGCGTAATGGTAAAGGCGTACTGCTATATGCTGATGACGGGAGCCGTCGGCATGAGGGAGATCGCGGAGAAGTC
>JAUXGG010000213.1 GCA_030622265.1 Candidatus Eiseniibacteriota bacterium | reverse complement strand
GAGTGAAGAGGACTATTACTATTACATATGCGCCCGTGATTCGATGGGCAACTTGAGCGCCCCCTCGGAGACGGCCGAGGTCTGGACGGGCGCTCCCCATATGCCGGGATGGCCCGCCGAGCTTCGTGGGGCGGCGTTCCCTTCCGCGGTGGTCGGTGACGCGGACCACGATGGTGACAAGGAGGTTTTCATAGGCAGCAAGGGCCTGGAAGTTACCGGGTTCGATTCTGACGGACGCCTGCTGCCGGGCTTCCCCTATGAGGGCACGTGTGAGGTCTGGACCTCGCCGGCGCTTGCCGACCTCGATGGGGACGGCACGCTTGAGTGCATCGTCTCGGAGAGCATGAATAATGAAGACCATGTGCCTGACTGCACCACCCTGCTTGCATTCAACCACGACGGTTCATTCGTCACGCCCGAGAACAACCCCCTGCTTCCGGCGGGCTCGCCGGGATGGCCGCAGTCACTCATCAAGCGGGCGAGGTCTTCGCCCACGGTCTGCGATCTCGACAAGGACGGGAAGCTCGAAGTGATCGTTGGCGTGGAGGTCAGTCCGGGCACCATCTATATCTTCCGTTATGACGGAAGCGCTTACATCGGTGACGATCCGGCTTTTACAAGCATATCTTCAGGTATCTGGGCCACTCCCTGTGTTTACGATCTGGACGACGATGACATGATGGAGATCATCATCTGTGGCAAGGACGGCGGGCTCTATATCTGGAACCACGATGGCTCGGAGTATCTTCCCGGAACCGGTGGCCAGGTGTACTCCACCGGTGTGCCGGTTATGTCATCGCCGGTAATCGGCGATATCGACGGCGATGACAGGCCTGAGATAGTCGCGGTGGACACCTATGGCCAGGTGCTTGCCTGGAATCATGATGGGACGCCGGTCAGCGGGGCCACTCCCGTGATCGCGGAATTCGGTGAATTCTCGCAGGCCACGCCTGCCCTCGCCGATTTTGACGGCGACGACGACCTGGAAATCGTGATCGGGTTCGGCACCGCGGAGGGGAAACTGGTCCTCCTGGACGGTGACGGGAGCGCGTACGGCGACAGTGCCGTGATACTTACTTGGAATTACGCACTGGGCTATTCTTCTCCGGTGGTCGCGGATATCGATAGTGACGGGCAGCTTGAGATAATAACGTGCACCGAGAACGGTTACGTGGTAGGCGTGGAGAGTGACGGTACGCCTGCCGCTGGGTTCCCCCGGAAGATCGATGGCTTCATTTACTCCAGCCCTCTCATAGAAGACCTGGACGGCGACGGCGACATGGACCTCTTTGTCCCGGGCTATGATTCCAAGCTCCACGCGTGGGACCTTGGGAGTCCTTACTCTGAGGAGACCGTACCCTGGCCGATGGCGCATCACGACAGGTGGCATACCGGCGGTTTCGGATTCATGGCGCCGGCCGACACGACGCCGCCTTCCTATTCCATCGCCATCTTCCAGAGCTCGGTGCTTGAGCGGGTGATGGATGTTTATGTCGCACCTAAGGAGAACCTCGAGGACACACCTGAGGTGGAAGTCCGGTCCGGCGATGGCTCGGAGGCGCTTGACGTAGAGATGGTGCCGGGAGCCGACCGGCTCTACCGCAGCCATCATCTGACTACAGCTGTCGCCGCCGAGACGCTTCATGTCTCCGCCACGGACTTATATGGTAATCATGGAACCCAGACAAGGGTGATAACCTATTCGACCCCCATCGGGGACGCCGTGGTCGTAAGGAGCGCCGACGGGTTGCTGGTGGCAGAGGCCGAGGATCTCCGGGGAACCCGCGTTCTGGCGATATTGCCGGTGGACGCGGATTACCTGGCCGGTAAGGGCATGAGCGATGATGCCCTCTTGCAGCCTGCCGCCTATAATGTCTGCGTGATGAATGGTCCTGCGCCCGGCCTTAAGATCCAGGCCGTGGTCGGCCCGGGAAGCGATGATGTGCTATACAGGTATGGCGGTGCGCGCGGATGGGTGCAGGTCGACGGACAGGAAAGGTCCGGGGAGCGAATCTTCCTGGAAGACGCGGAACCGGGCATCTACGGTTTGGGGACGGCGACATCGGTGGCCATAACGGGCTTGAGGATCTCAAGGGCAAAGCCCAACCCGTTCCGCCTGAGTTGCTCGATAGTTGTCAGCGCGCCACCCGGACTGGGCACAAGGGTATCGGTGTTCGATGTAAGAGGCAGGAGGGTCGCGACCCTCTTCAACGGCCCCGTGGCAGGTGACGCCCCGGTTTCCTGGGACGGCAGGGACACCAATGGCAGTGCGGTATCGAGCGGCATCTATTTCCTCCGGGCGGAGGCAGGCTCGATGGTCGCGAGTGAAAAAGTAATCCTGGTGAGGTAGGAGAGGGTGAGGGAGATGATGAAACGGCGAAGCGCGGTTGTCGTGATTGTGCTGTCCTGCATATGGCTTGCTTGTGGTGGTGGTGGTGGAACTGGACCCGATCCTCAACCGCCCAAGATAACAAGCGGCCCCGCTACATCCAGTATCACGGTTGAGGGAGCCACGGTCACGTGGACCACCGACAAGGTGGCGAGCTCCATCGTCAAGTATGGTGAGAGCAGTTCCTACACGGATTCTGTGAGCTCGGCCACCCTTGTTATGAGTCACTCGGTCTCTCTCACCGGCCTCGATCCTCTCAAGGCCTACAACTACTCGGTCGCCTCGGAAGATGCCGATGGAAGAAGAGTCACATCGGGAAACCGGACCTTCGAGACCCTGAGCCCCGCTCCCGGGCTGGTTGATGAAGGCTGGGGTCTCTTCTCACAGGATGATCTGAAGGCGGCGCTTGAGAAGTTCCGGGAGGCCTATGGATACGAGCCGGATAATGTCGATGTGCTCGAAGGTCTGGGATGGACCATGCTCAGGCTCTACCGTTTCGAGGAATCTCATCCGGAGAGCCTCTCTTCGCGCAAGGCGTTCGAGGATGCCCTTGCCCTTGCACCCCAGCGGGTGGATTGCCGCGCGGGCCTGGCTTTCCTGTACCAGGCGCTGGAGATGTACCTCGAAGCGTACAATACTGCGGTGGCCGCGCTCTCAGGCGGCGGTGAGAACTACGAGTTCGAGCATGATCCGGATATCACCGCCTCGGACCTGCAGTATTGCCAGGTGGTCTCGCTTGTCGCGCTGGGATCGTTCGACCAGGCGCTGGCCCTGGCTAAGCTGCTTGACCCCTCCATCGATCTTGATCCCGACGATGCCTCCACCTGGGATGGGCACCTGTCATTTGAGGAGGCGCTGGTGGTGGTGATCGAAGGACTTCGCGACCAGGTGTAGTCCGGGCTGACAGGCAGTGCCGATCCACGCCCGAACCCGAATTTGCTGAAAAGGCCCCAGCCGGGCATTGAGGCCCAATAATCCCCGGAAAGAGGGTATTTCCCACCAGGCTGACATTGCCGGGATCCGGCACCCGGGGCACTCGCTTTTTGCCTGACAACTGATTGCAGAATGGGCATAAACATATCAGCCAAGGAGGTCTCCTGGACTCGAGCAAGCTCAAACAGAGGGTGCGCCGTCTCGATGAGCGGCGGCGCAAGTTGTTAGCGCGGGTGCTTCGCCCGTCTCGAATTACTCGTACTGTCTGAATCACAGAAGCCTCGAGAATACCTTGACTTACAGCCTGAGCTATGTTACAATCCTTGTGGAAAATCACAAGGGTATTCCCATGGTACCCTTTCAGTTCGAGCTAGGCGCGGCCCCAGGGAGGGTATGCGCTGTTTCGTTCAGCAGCGTAGCGAATTCGACGAGAGGGGTATGTCCATGAAGACCCGCACGCTTTGCATTTTTTGGTTGTTCCTTCTTCTTCTGCCCTTCGCCGTTTACGGCTATTCTGTCGACCTGGAATACGGGTGGGACAGAGACGATCTCCGGGTTAGGAATGTCCAGGGTTACGACTACCTTGGAGTCAAGGGCAGCATACATCCCAACAGTACCCTTGGCGAAGTCTTCGATGTGAAGATTATCCCCCGCGGCTATAAGGTGGACTCATACGAGATTCTCTGGGAGGAATGGGAGGAAGTCGGCAGCGGCTTCAGAGTCGGTGTCGTGTCGGAGGGGGTTGTCGATGCGATGATGGTCGAGGATGCGGGCGGCTTTGAGCATGCGGTGGCAGGAGACCTGCTTGGCTATGGGCTCCTGACCTCAGTGGTGAAGCCGTTCCGGTATCAGGAAGGCCGGGTCTCCATGCTCAGGCGGATGGGTGTCCGGGTGAGCTGTTCTCCGGACGCCGACGGCCTTTCAATTGGTCGAAGGAGCGAGATCCTCAGCCGGCACCTCGAGGACCTTATCGCGGACATGGCCGGGACAGAAGTTGGTGGATACGGCGACTG
>JAUXGG010000129.1 GCA_030622265.1 Candidatus Eiseniibacteriota bacterium | reverse complement strand
GCGTCGGACAGGTACCCTGTCCGACAGTGCCAATGAGCTGCCCTGGGGGCGGGGGCTGACCGCCGGGTTCGGCATCGGTTTCGGCAGGATCTGGGTGGACTACTCTTATGAGGATGCCAGCCCGCTGGATAATATCCACAGATTCGGGATCAGGTCACTCGTGGGCCCGCAGGAATGAACTCGTGGGCCCGCAGGAATGAAATTGACATAACGATTTTTCTATGATATTATTGGTGGTTGTATGAAAGCAGGCAAGTCTGACAACGGGGATTCCCTACCCTTTTTGTATGTGCTGGTGGGGGATGTGACCTAACAAGAGGAGGGAGATGATGAGGTATCTCAAGCAGGTCGTTGTATTGAGTCTCTGTCTCCTGGTGATTCCGGCGTGGGTCTTCGGATTGACCTACACCACTCCCAGCACGACCGACGGCATTGTCGAAAGCGACCCGCCGGTATTGGGCGGAACCACCTGGGAAAGCGATGAGCTCATTGACAATGACACTGACACGGACTTCTATTTCACCTGGGACGACACTACGTTCTTCTTCGCCATCGCGGGGAGTCTCGCGCTCCATAGTGACGGCGCCTTCGACTTTTTCATAGCCTTCGATACCGACCAGATAGCCGGGTCGGGCGCCACCTCGGACGGTTACGGTCATGTTACCTTCACGGGAGACTATCTTCCAGAGGTGATCTACTATATGGGAGGACAAGCTGGCTGGCACGAGAGCAGCGAGTGGGATACCGCCGGCAGTGGATCGTGGACCTGGCGCGGCTGGACCAATGAGTGTACCTATGGTGGCTGGATCGAGAACAGGGTAACCGAGATCTGCATTCCTGACAGCCTGATCCAGTATGCGGAGAGCCTGGCAGTGGTGGCCTGGGTCAGTACCGAGGACAATAGTCAGATTGTCGGTACCTTCCCGCATGCGAATCCCATAGGTTCGGCAACGCAGGAAATGGCTCACTTCTTTGTTGCCAAGAACCTGGGTCCCGGCATTTCACCCGTCATGCTTCCGGTTATGCCTCCCATCGGCGACGCCGTGTTCGACAATGAGCAGAGCTTCGAGTTCACCTGCACGGCGATGGCGGACATAACTCCGGGCAATTGCGACAATACCACTTCAATGACCTTCTATTATACCACCGACGGGTCCACTCCTGATGAGACCGATGCTTTCGTCGTGGGTACCTATGATGATTGCAGGCCGGGTGCGGACACCTCTGATACCTTCTATGCCGTCATACCTGCTGCCGACGACGCACTGGTGACCTGGATCGCGAAAGGCACAGCCAAGAACGGTTTCACCGACTGGAGCGATACCACCTTCACCTTCACCCAGGGCGGCACTGCCTGGGTAGGCAATGAGGGCTCGAGCCCTACCACTTGCACAGCCTGGGCCGAGATCTACGTGGGTGACGGCGGCGTGACAAGTTATGTCAAGTTCCCCTACACCAAGGACGGGAGCGACCCCAGGGTGAGCGCCACGGTTGATACTCTGGACGGGACCTTCGATACGCAGTTCGGGAACAATGACAAGTTCTTCGCGGTATTCATTGAGCCTCTGGACGGGGACACCGTGAAGTGGTACGCCTTCGGTGAGGATGTGAACAGCAATTACGATGAGACCGATACCATCTATTTCTTCGTCCAGGGAGACACCGCGGATATCTTGAACTTGAACTGCGATCCTGACTCCGACTATGTCCTGGTCACCGGAGAGGTCGAGCCTCCGGGCTACGGCGCCGGAATGGACTTCTACTGGACTCTCGATGGCACGGATCCCAAGATCAGTGGCACGACCTACATGACGAAGGGCTTCCATATCGAGGACACTGATTCCACAGGCAAGTTCGGCGCCTGGCTGGCCGCCGACCTGGGCAACACCATCAACTGGTATGTCCACGCTTACGGCAGTGATAACGCCTACAGCGACAGCCCCAACCAGCAGTGTGTTGCTGAGGTGGAGAGCAGGCCCACGATCTGTAACCTCACGTGTGTGCCGGATAGCGCGATCATAAGGGCATCGCTCTCGCCGAGGGGCTTCGGCTCCGAGGTCGGCTTCAAGGCGACGGTCGATGGCAGTGATCCTAAGACCAGCGGGACCGCGGCGGAGTTCCCCGTGGACAACTACCTGCGCGAAGAGGAAACGCCGGGCGGAGACTGTGGAGTTCCCGTGGCGGTATTCCAGGTTGCCCTGCCGGGTTCGATCCAGGCCGGCGATACGATCAAGTGGTATGCCTATGCCTACTACCGTGAGGGCAATGAGTACAATGGTCTCTTCGGAGAAAGCGACACGCAGTCGTGCGTCGCCGAGACCACGCTGACCGGGATTGACCCCGGGGACGTGAGGCCTCTGGTCACGAGGCTCAACAATGTGCCCAACCCGTTCAGCGGATCCACCGACATCAAGTTCGAGCTGTCGGCGAAGGCCAGGGTCAGCATTCTGGTCTATGACGTCAATGGAAGGACGGTCGACAGCGTGATCGAGTGCGTGCTGCCGGTGGGACAGCACTCTGTTGCCTGGAACGGTAGATCGGAGACAGGCGAAGCCCTGCCTTCCGGTATTTATTTCTTCAGGTTCAGGGCCGGTAGTTTCGAAGTCAACAAGAAGGCGATTCTGATAAGGTAGGGGATTTTTCTTAAGACACCCCCCGCTTCCCTCTCGCGTGGGAAGCGGGGGTTTTTCTATGTGCAGGGCCGGCGCAGAACGCTCATCTGCTTCGTTGCGCGAAGTTCCTCGTCGCTGCGGCGTACCGAAAGTACGCCTCGCTCCGGGAATATCACTCGCCTGGCATCTGGACATCCTGCGCCAGCCCCGATCGGGTTTCGCGCCTGGCATCCGGGCAAATTAAGTCCGCCCCGACCGGGTTTCGCATCTCGCTCCGGGAATATCACTCGCCTCGCATCCGAGCATTCTCTACCGGCCCCGTTTAGCGGGAGCGGACCGCGGCAAGTACCTCCCGGATCAGGCCCACCACCTGATATCCGAACGGCCTCCCGGCGAAATGTATCGAGACGAGATAGGCGAGTCCAAATGCGGCAATCGAGAGCACGAGCCGGAGTGGGGTTGCGTATCCATCCGGAAGGCCTGCCCTCAAGGCCATCACGGCAAGGGTGGCGAGGACCGATGATGAGAGCGGCACCGCAAGCAACCTGATTACGCTGCCTGTCCGGCACTCGGTGAGTTTCACCACCCGGCGCAGGAACAGGACGCTCGCGACAAGTGCGGCCGCGACCACCGCCCAGGCTGTTCCGAGGATCCCCCAGCGTGCGGTCAGCGGGTAAACCAGGACGCCCAGCACGCAAAGCTGGAGAAACTGGTACTTGGTCATCAGTCTTGGCCGGCCCACGGCAACGAAAACCGGCCCGGCCGTGGCGATGATGGCGCTTAAGGCCCCGCCCAGAGCGAGGACCTGCATCGCGGGTACGGCAGGCATCCACTTCTCCCCAAGAAGCGCCCTGGTAACATCGGGACCCAGCAGGATGATTATCCCGGCCAGCGGGGCGGCCACGAAAGCCGTCACCTGCAGGACCCTCAGGTAGGCTTCCTTGATCCTCTTCATGGTTTCCTGCATCTTGGAATAAGCCGGAATGGTAACATGTTGGATAATCATGGTGAACTCGGTCGCGGGCAGATTGGAGAGCCTGTGGGCGATCTGGTAGAAGCCCAGCATCGTCGCCCCGAACAGTCTTCCGATCAGTGCCTTATCCCCCTGGCTGAGCAGCAGCGCGATGGTACTCGATCCCAGGATCCATTTGCCGAAACCGAACAGCTCCCTGATCTTGTCCATATCAAAACTGAGCCGCGGCCGGTACGGGTGGATCGCATAACTCACGGCCAGCCTGACCAGGTTGCCCGCGAGAACCGCGAGTACCAGTGCCCATACGCTCCTTAGGATGACCGCGGCGACAATGGCGACGACCACGTCTGCGAGCCTGCCGCTGAACTCGAAGATGAACTGCTTGTTAAACTGGAGCTCCTTGCGGAAATAGACGATGCCGATGTTTTGCAGTCCAATGCAAAGCACCGAGAATGAAATCACCCGGATCAGCGGGACGGCCCTGGGGGTGTTGAAGAAACTCGATGCGAGGGGTGCGACCAGCTGGAGGAGGGCGAAAAGAACAACTCCACGTATGAGGCCGGCGGTCCAGGCCGGATCAAGGTATGTCTCGACACGTTCCTTGCGCTGTATGAGCGCAACATCGAAACCGGTCTGCGTCACGGTATCGATGGTGGTCATTGTGAGTATCGCGATTCCCATGAGTCCGAAGTCATTGGGTGAGAGGAGACGGGCCACGATCACCAGCCGGGCTACGGTCAGCAGCTGCATCGCTGCTCTGAGGGAGAATACCCAGAAGCCGCCTCTGATGGCCCGATGCAGCAGTCCTGCTTCACTGGTCATAAGCCGGCCGGAATCCTCTCTGAAGAATCACACGAACGATCGGTACCGAACAACGTATGGCCGATGCTAAGGCAGGCGGGCCAATTCCACAACCAAATATCTGAAGTACAAACCTGTGCTATCCTCTGCGCTTGACAAGAAGTGCGCACTGTGAGTTAATGTTAGGGCTGCACAAAGAGTGTGAGCACGAAAGGCGCGGGAACCTGTCTCAGGCCTCGTAGAGAGGCCCGGGATAGGTTTCCGTCTTTTTGTGTTTTAGGGAGATTTCAGAGGGGGTGGTTTGATGCGCAGGACCATTATCGTCCTGATTATCTCAACCGTGCTGTTGTGGGGCTCGGCCGCTCTGGGCCGCCGCTCGCCGACCACTCGGTGGGATGGCGATCCGGATGAGTACCAGGCGACGGCTGTCCACGATGAGAAGAACCTCAAGACGTGGATTTCGTCTCGCTATAGTGGCGGGCATAAGAGAACCAGCAGAGTCGCGTCGGAGCCCGGGGTATCTGATCCCGGCGTATCCGGAGAGTCCCGGTCAAGGTATCTGGGCAGACTCCTCTGGGAGATTCTCTTTCCTGGAAAGAAGCAGCGATGCAGTGGGGAGGGCAGATAGTATGCACGATCCCAATCCATCTGAAGCATGTTTCCCAGGCAGAAGGCGTCCCAGGGAGGGGATTGAAGACATCCTGAATCAGAAAGAAGCCCGGCTGGGCGACCTGTGCATGGCCGTCGGCAGCCTGGGTGACGCGCTTGCCTACTACAGGCAGGCGCTCACGAAGACCACGGAGGATGACGTAGAGACGCGGCTGGAGGTCATCCTCAAGGTATCCGCCTGCCTGAGGCAGCAGGGAAAGACGGAGGAAGCTCTCACCTTTGTCGAAGGCGTCGACATATCGTTTACGGGCAGGTGCAAACGAGACCTGCTGGCGGAGAAGGCCACGCTTCTGTGCCTTCTGGGCAGATACGGCGAAGCCGCGCGGGTGTGCGAGGATGCGCAGAGGAATGAGAGTGGTGATGAACGCGAGAAGGATGCGGGCATCTACCTTGTGCTCGGCCACGTTCTTGCCAGGCTTTGCAAGTGGAGACAGGCCATCGTCTGTCTGGAGCAGGCGGCAACGTTCGGGCGAATGTGCGGTGATACGCGAACCTTGGGGAACGCGCTCAACAACCTCGGGATCGTCTATAAGAACCTGTGCAGGTTCAAGGAATCTGCGCGGTGCCTCAGGAAAGCGGTAAAGGCCGCCAGGCAGGCGCGCGATGAGGGGAGCCTGGCCGTGAGGCTGCTCAATCTTGCCAACACACTTTTCAAGATGGGAGAGATCGAAGAGGCGGACAGGGCAATAGTCGAGTG
>JAUXGG010000241.1 GCA_030622265.1 Candidatus Eiseniibacteriota bacterium | reverse complement strand
TTGGCTCACAGAACGACATGGCTACGATCCGACTTGGCTCGTCACCGGAACCGCGCGTGTGATGGTGGGTGTGACGGTCGCCGACTGCGTGCCGCTTCTTGCCGTCAACGGGAACGACCGGGTAGTGGGCGCCGCCCACTGCGGGTGGAGAGGAACCGCCGGGGGAATTGTGGGTGAGTTCGTGGAGGCTATAGGTGCGCTGGCCGACAGCGAGGCGGCCACGCGGTATCTCATCGGGCCATCTATCGGCCAATGCTGTTACGAAGTAGGGGATGATATGCTCTCGCACTTCAGCCCCCGGGATAGAGAAGCTCATGTCAGCCGAAGGGGTGGTGGGACCTTCTTTGATCTCAAGGCGGCCGTCGCCGCAAGGCTGATGGACCGGGGTGTGTCGCCCGGACAGATTTGCGTTGACAATACGTGCACCTCGTGCCAAAGGTACAGCCTGAGCTCGTACCGTGCGGGTGGAAGGGACTGCGGGAGGATGCTTGCCTTTGTGATGCTAACCAGGCGAGGTTGACATGAAGATTCGCGTGCTTGCTCTTGTGCTATTGATAGGCGCCGTGGCCTGCTCGACCGCGACGGCCGGTGTTTACGCGGGGTGGAAATCCTACAGCGATGTCTGCCAGGATGAGGACAGCAAGGCCAAGGGGGCGGCATCGGTGGGCGTGGATTACCGGATGGGGTTGCTCAGGATCGTAAAGCTGGGCCTTGGCCTGGAGTACAGCTGGGGTGATATCGACTATGATTGCCTGCTCTGCGAAGACACCTCGTTCAAGCATGTCGGTGCGCGGGCGGAAGCGATAGTACCGATTTTCTCTCCATCCATAACCGAGTTCTACATCGGCGGCGGGCTTTCCTATAACTGGTTCTTCGACGTATCCATCGGAGGCTGTGATGTCAAGGATAACAGTACCGGGATTCATGGTCTTGCGGGTGTTAAGATCGCGCCTCCCGTCCTGCCGGTGTGGTTCACCGTAGAGGGCCGGTACGAGTGGCTGGGTAAGGATCCCCAGATCACGGTGGGCGGGGTTCACCTGGGAGTCGGTTTCGGCTTTTAGGGGATCGGGATGAGAGCAGTAGTCCAGCGGGTCAAGAGCGCCAGCGTTACGGTGGGGGATGAGACCGTCGGTGAGATAGGCCGGGGTTTAGTAATCCTCCTGGGAGTGAGCAAGACCGACACGGAAGAGGAAGCCCGGTGGCTGGCGAAGAAATGCGCGGCCTTAAGGGTATTCGAGGATGATGAGGGAATGATGAATCTCAGTCTCGCCGACATTGGAGGCAAGGCGCTCGTCGTATCCCAGTTCACCCTGTATGGCGACTGCGAGAAGGGCCGCCGTCCGAGCTTTACCGGGGCGGCCCGGCCGGAGGCGGCGGAGCGGCTCTATGGAAACTTCGTCGATGCGATGCGAGGTGAGGGTATCGAGGTTGAAACAGGCACCTTCCAGGCGAAGATGCTCCTTGATATCAGGAACGATGGTCCCGTGACTCTTATTCTCGAACGGTGACTATCGAACGGTGACGATAAGTGGCAAAGCCTTTTCCATTCTCGGATAAGAAACTCATCCTGGCGTCATCATCCCCCCGGCGCCGGTATCTCTTGCGGCTCATCCGGCTCCGGCACGTGGTGGAGGAGCCCGACGTGAAGGAGGAGGAGCATGGAGATGATGACCCGGTCAATCATGTCCTCGGCCTGAGCCGCTTGAAGGCGCTCTCGGTAAGGGACAAGTTCCAGGACGGCTACATCCTGGGCGCGGACACCATCGTGGTGCTCGATGGCGAGATCCTGGAAAAGCCCGCGAGCGAGCGGGAGGCCAGGGGGATGCTTACCAAGCTCACCGGCCGCATGCACCACGTCTTTACCGGGCTTACCCTCATTGACGCTGCGACGGGAGAAGAGGCCGGGGGATATGAGAAGACAGGAGTCACGATACGAGAGATGTCCGCCGAGGAGATCGATGCCTACATCGGGACAGGGGAGCCAATGGACAAGGCCGGTTCGTATGGCATTCAGGGTTATGGAGCTGCTATAGTGGAAAGAGTTGAGGGATGCTATTTCAATGTTGTCGGCCTGCCCGTCGTGAGGCTTCTCAAGCTCATAAGGGAATTGGACAGGATCTGTGGAGGTTCGTGATCATGCCGGTAGCAACTTTTGATTTTCATATCAACACCAAGGGGCACGCGGACATCATCGATGTGACCGGGAAGGTCCAGGAACTGGTGAGGAAGTCCGGAATGGCGAACGGTATCGCCATAGTGTTCATACCAGGTTCCACGGCGGGGGTCACCTCCGTTGAATTCGAGCCCGGGCTTGTTAAGGATCTTAAGGAGGCCCTGGACCGGGCAGTGCCCACCGATATCGAGTATGCCCACGATGCGAGGTGGGGGGATGGTAATGGGTTCTCACACGTGAGGGCCGCGCTGCTTAAGGGATCTTTCACGGTTCCTTTCACGGGGGGGAGTCTCACGCTCGGAACCTGGCAGCAGATCACGGTGATCGACTTCGACAACCGGCCGAGAAAGCGCCGGGTGGTAATCCAGGTAATAGGAGAGTGACAGACTTGGAGCCCCCCGTTAGGCCCATCGAATGGCTCGGCGACGGGATCAGGATCATCGACCAGCGGTGTCTTCCGCTCAAGGAGTGCGACCTGATCTTAAAGACCGCTGCTGATGTGGCCGAGGCCATCAAGGGCATGGCTTTAAGGGGTGCCCCTCTAATAGGAATAGCGGCTGCGATGGCCGTTGCCGTCGAGGCCCGCCACTGGACGTCCTCGACCTGGGACGAGTTCGAGACCCGTCTTCTCGCAGCGATTGAGATGCTCTCAGCCACCAGGCCTACGGCCGGCAATCTCTTCTGGGCGCTGGATAGGTCCAGGAAGGTGCTTGCGAGCCATAAGCCGGGAGGCTCACCCGAGGCGGCTTCTTCGGCTCTTACCGCGGAGGCCATCGCCATATACTCTGAAGACCTCGAGACGGGTCTCCGTATGGGCCAGATCGGAGTCGATCTCATACGGGAAGGCAGCACTCTGCTCACTCACTGCAATGCCGGCGGGCTGGCCACATCGGGCTTCGGCACTGCCCTGGCCCCGATGTATGTGGCCCACCAGAGAGGCATGAGCTTCAAGGTCTACGCCGACGAGACCCGGCCGCTCCTGCAGGGAGCCAGGCTCACGGCCTGGGAGCTTAAGAGGGCGGGTATCGATGTCACTGTGATCTGCGACTCTGCGTGCCACCTCATGATGTCCCGGGGAGTGGTGGATATGGTCTTTGTCGGGTCGGACAGGATCACCTCAAGCGGCGATTTCGCCAATAAGATCGGGACCTACGGGGTCGCCATCTCTGCCAGGGCCGCGGGCGTTCCCTTCTATGTGGTCGCCCCCGTGTCCACCATCGACTTTGATCTTGAGAAGGGCGAAGACATACCCATAGAGGAGCGGGATTCTGCGGAGGTCACTGAGATCTCAGGCGTTAAGGTCACTCCCCGAGGGGTTCCCGCCTATAATCCGGCCTTTGATGTGACACCCGCGGAGCTGGTATCCGGCATCATTACCGAGAAGGGCCTCATCAGGCCCCCTTACCCTGAGAACCTCGCCGGGATCAGGCCCTCACAGGCATAAATGCGTTGACACCGCCGCATACCGGTGTTACATTGACCAAAAGCCCCTCGCTTTGTAGCTTGGGGTTCATAGAGCTTGGGAGGAAGTAGATGGTACAGAGTATCGTTGAGAAGAAGTGGTATGTCGTCGATGCTAATGGGAAGGTGCTGGGCCGGCTTGCCACGCGGGTTGCCAGCATCCTTAAGGGCAAGCACAAGCCCCAGTATATGCCGCACATGGACATCGGAGACTACATAGTCGTAATCAATGCGGCCGGTATCGTGCTCACCGGGAACAAGATCAAGCAGAAGGAACTCCTTCGTTACAGTGGTTATCCCGGCGGGCTGAAGCGCATTCCGTATGAGAAGCTGATGAAGGAAAAGCCCGAGCTGGTGGTGGAGAAAGCCATTAAGGGAATGCTCCCTCACACTAAACTCGGCAGGAAGATGGTAAAGAAGCTGAAGGTGTATCCCGGGCCGGAGCATCCACACGAAGCCCAGAAGCCCGAACCCTTGAATCTCGACTGACGGGAGGAGGTGAGTTGTTGA
>JAUXGG010000216.1 GCA_030622265.1 Candidatus Eiseniibacteriota bacterium | reverse complement strand
TGTCGCGTCCCTTGAGGGTCTTCCGGAACACCGACCGGACTTCCTCCGCGGACATTCCCTCGGAGAACGCGTGGGCGAGGAGCGGGCGGAGCAGTGAGCTCAAGCGTTCCTCCGCCATCTTCTTCTTTCTATTGTCTCTTATCTCGGAAACGAAGAACCCCTTGCCCCGTCTTGAGTGGATCAGGCCCTCACGCTCCAGGGCCTCATAGCCGCGCTGGACCGTGATGACGCTTACGCGCGTCTCACGCGCCAGGCCCCGGATCGAGGGAAGGACCTCCCCGGCGGGCACCTCTCCCGCGAGGATCTTCGCCCTCAGTTGCCTCGCGATCTGGCTCTGGAGCGGCTCGTCCGATAGGTCGGTCAAGTTAAGCAGCATGACGTTTCTTCTCCACAAGCCTGTTGACCTTAATCACCATAATGGTCCTGTCATCGTCGGGAGGCTCGGGGCCCGCGAATCTCTCAACGTCGCATCTTATGAAGTTGAGAATGTCGCCCGGACTGCGGTGCCGGTTCCTGATCAGCAGGTCCCTCAGCTGGATCTCGCCATACTGCCTGCCGCCGGAGGAAGTGGTCTCGGTTACGCCATCGGTGTAGAGCAGAAGGGAGTCACCCTCGTGAATAGGAACTTTCTCGGCGTGATGGTCGAGGTGCTCGACGACCCCGAGGGCGGGCCCGGTGCTGCTAAGGAGGTTGAGCTGGCCGTTCCGGTGCACGAGGACGGGAAAGTCATGGCCCGCGTTTGCGTACTTAAGGGTCCCCTTCCTCCGGTCCAGGATTCCATAGAACAACGTGGCGAAGAAACCTGATTCCGCGCGGCGGTGCAGCTGCCGGTTAAGGCTGGCCAATGTCTTTTCTATGGTATTGCCATTACCCACCTCGCTGCGAATCATGGCCTGTATCTGGGAGATCAGCAGGGCGGCGGGCATGCCCTTACCACAGGCGTCGGCGACTACAATGCCCGTCCGGTATTCATCCAGGGCGAAGTAGTCATAGAAGTCGCCGCCAACCGCACTCGATGGGGAGGTGAAAGCCGCAATCTCCAGGGCGTTCCCGTTGTGCAGGCTCTCGGGCAGGAGATCGGCCTGGATCTGCTGGGCCGTCTTTAGCTCCTCCTCGAGCTTGCACTTCTCAATCGAATCTACATAGAGCCGGGCCATCGCCAGTGCCGTTGCGAACTGATCCGACAGGAGCGTGAGCAGGTCGATATCGTCGGGGGAATACTCGTGGGCATCGCGGCAGCCGCCGAGACCGACGAAGCCCTGTATCTCTCCCGCATGCTTTAGCGCGTACAGGATCTCAACGCGCCGGTCCATTAGAGCCTCGCCCAGATCGCTCTGGAGCATTTCGATCGTGGTATCCTTAATCAGCAGAGGAGAGTCCATTGCGCTTATATGCACAAGAAGGGCGTCGTCAGCGCCGGGGACGAGCTCGCGGCGGAACCTGGCAGTTGGGAGCAAGGTGATCCGCCTGGAAGGGCCCTTGCAGATCGCGACCTGCACCCGGGTCGCCCCCAGGTATTCACCGAGGCTCTCCTTCAGGAGGTCACAGATGCATTCCGGATCGATCAGCGAAGCCAGGCGCTTCGAGAAGGCCTTCAAGGCATCCAGCATGGAGTTGGGGGAGATGCCGATCCTGGAGGCAATAGCCTGGCGCTGGCCCGGCTCGATATCAGCGACCACCGGGGTGTTTCTTCGCCTGAGCTTCAAGAACCCCTTGCTGGCGAGCTCGGTGTATGCCCTTTCCACGGTGGTCTTGCTCACATGCTGCTCGCGTGCCAGGGTTCTCAGCGAGGGAAGCTCCTGGCCGGCGCCGAGGTCACCCTCGATGATGTGCCTGGCGAGCTGAACGGTGATCTGCCTGTGCAGGGGGTCCTTCGAATGATCCGTCAGGTTGAGCAGCATCTTAGCACTCCTTTGTTTAGCTGTTATCATTGTAAATACTGTCTATACTCAGTATAGACAGAATGTCCATTCCTGTCAAGCTTTTTTTCATACTCCTTGACTTCGGAGGAGCCCGGTGGTAGCACTCAAGCCACTTGGAAGAGCAGGGCAAGCGCCAGGCGCGGTCCTTGAGGACATTGCCTGGAGCCAGTAATTACGGACCTTCCGGAGAGCGATTCTTCATTACTTGGCCGGTAGGCGGGATCTGCTTACGCAAGCGGGAGCATTTCCGATGAGAAGGTCGTTGTTTTCTATAGCAAAAGATGACCATGGCGTTAACCTTTTTGAATGGAGACGCATCAGTGGAGTTTGCCCGCTTTCACGGAAGAGCGGCCGGTACTGCGAGGCCCGATGAAGGTGTGGGAACGCTGAGTTATCATCGATGAAGGTTGGCATCGCGGAGCCCGCATTCCCGCGGACCGTATCCTGGCGTATCCCTTGACACAGCAGGGGGGTTGTTGTACCTTGTGCTGGCACTCCGGTGTTGCGAGTGCCAAGAGGACAGGGTGATGCGAGCTCCGATCGATGACAGGCTTACCAGGGTCCATGAAGCTGTGGTCACAGCCTATATCCGCACCGGCCAGCCGGTGGGGTCAAGGTATCTCTGCGGCAACTTCCGCATCGGACTCAGTCCCGCCAGTATTCGGAGTCTTATGGCAAGCCTTGAGGGTCTCGGTTTCTTAAGAAAGCCTCACACGTCTGCCGGGCGGGTTCCGACTGAGAAGGGGTACCGCCTCTTCGTGGATCGCCTGATGAAGAAGGCCCCTGTGAGTAGGTCCGATGCCAGGTCGATCAGAAGGGCGATGAGGGCAGCCCCATCACTCGAAGAGGTCCTCGAGCACCTGTGCAGGAGTCTTGAAACACTGTCGCATCAGGCTGGTGTCGCCATTCTGCCAAGGGCAGTGCACGGGGTGATCACCCGGGTTGAGACCTCGGCGGTGGGGCGGCGCGGGATGATCGTAAGAGTGAACGTCGAACCTGGAGGTGAGCGGACAATTTTGCTCAGTCTGGTTTCAGATGAAGAGCGAAGGGAGGCTTCCAGGCTGTTGGGCAAGATCGCTGTCGGCCTGGTGGGGAAGGACACCCGGCAGGCGACCGAGGCGCTCCGTAAGGGATCTCGCTCGGATGCCGCCGGCGGTGGTCTGGCGGGCTCCATACGGCACCACCTCATCAGTGTCCTTAAGTGGGCCGACCACGGCGTTCACGTCACCGGCACGGGTAACCTGGTATCTGCCATGGAGAACATGGCGCAGGCAGGGTCGCTGCTTGAGGTGCTTGAAAGCAAGGACACCGTGACCAGGCTCCTTTTATCGGACGAGGATGAGACCGGCGCGACAGTGCGCATAGGAAGTGAGAATGTCTACACTCCAATGAAATCATGCAGTATAATCCGCTCTACTTATAGGATCGGAGACAGTATGGGTGCGGTAGGCATAATCGGACCCTTGAGGATGGAGTACTCCCGGTTCACCGCGCTGGTGGAGTACACTTCATCTGAGCTGACCCGTTTCCTGGCCAAGTGAGGAGGAAGACTTAAAGGTGATGCCCAAAGACAAGAATGACAAGGAACGCGAGATCGAGATGACTGGCGGGGATGATCCCCAGGCTGCGGATGGTGTCCCGGCCGGCGATGCCAAGCCAGAGAAGCACCGCAACCGCAGACACAAGGCGTCCAGCAAGGAACTGGTAGCCGAGCTGGATACCCTCTCTGAAGAGCTCGACAGGGTGCAGGTCGAACTCGAGGACACCAAGGACAAGTTCCTGCGAGGCCTTGCAGATTTTGATAATTACCGGAAGCGGGTCGGCAGGGAAAGAGCGCAGCTTACCAAGTGTGCCAATGAGGATCTCATCAAGCGGCTGCTCGATGTCGTGGACAATATCGAAAGGGCCCTGGATGCCGCATCGGAGAGCGAGGACTTTGATGGGTTCAAGAAGGGAATGGAGCTCATATACGACCACCTCAAAGGCATTCTCACGAAGGAGGGTCTGTGCCCCATCGTGTGCCTGGGTGAGCCCTTTGATCCCAACTACCATGAGGCCGTGATGGCGCTCGAGAAGGAAGGGCACGAGTCCGACAAGGTGGTTGAGGAAGTCCAGAGAGGCTATACGCTGGACGGGCGCGTGATAAGACCCAGCAAGGTTGTCGTCTCGAAGTAATCTCGAATTAAGCAAGCTCCACGAAAGGGGATCGCAATGGGGAAGGTAATAGGCATAGACCTCGGCACCACGAACTCCTGCGTGGCCGTCATGGAGGGTGGTGAACCCAAGGTCATACCCAACTTGGAAGGCGGCAGGACCACCCCTTCGGTCGTGGCTTTCGCCAAATCGGGAGAGCGCCTGGCTGGGCTGG
>JAUXGG010000306.1 GCA_030622265.1 Candidatus Eiseniibacteriota bacterium | reverse complement strand
GTTTGATCCCAAAACTGAAAAGTTCAGTCGCTTTGATCTCGTTTTCCTGGGGCTGCACGGTGGGCTGGGTGAAAACGGTTCCGTTCAAAACCTGCTCGACATGGTACCGATTCCATACACCGGTTCTGGCATGACAGCCTCGGTCGTGGCGATGAATAAGGATATTTCCAAGAAACTTATGAAGGCTATCGATCTACCCACTCCGGCCTGGTCCTGTTTCAAAATGGATGGAACAAGAGCGCCTCCCGCGCGACCTGGGCGGCCCGCTTCCCTATCTCGCTCTCACCGCCTTTGGCTCCCTCCAGGACCATCGAGAAGGCCTTGTCGATCTCATTATGGTAAAAAGCTATAACCTCTTCAAAAGTGTGCCCGCCGGGGAAATCCTCGTTCCTGCTGTTTAGGTATGCCCTGAATTCAGCAACACCCTCGTTGATCTCCTCCAGGTTGTCCTCATCGGACCTTATCTCCTGGTCCAGGAAGGGCGCGGTGAAACGGCTTATCCAGCTCCCGGCCTCTCTCAAGTCGGCTATTGTCTCCGTGAGCTCCGCACTGGGCTCATAGTCAGGCTGCCGGAGCTCCGGGCTCTTGGGAAGAGCCACATAGTCGTGCTGAGGTCTCGTGCGTCCCATCTCCGGTTGCCAGAGAGGCAAGTTGAAACCCAGGCTGAAAGAGTTGTCACTCCCGAATACCCAGGCAAACCTGAAATCGCCGCCATCGCCGAAGAACCCTCCTCTCCAGAGCGGGAAGGTCAGAGTGCCCACGGCGCTGACCTTCTGCTTGCCGAAGGAATAGTCCGCCCCGACATGAAGCAGGAATGACCGGCTGCCGACCAGGGCGCGCACACCACCGTCAACCCCTCCAGCAATCCCCTGCCCATACCCCTCCAGGGCAAGACCAAGGATGCCGTTGATCGGATGGCCCATATCCTTGTAGAGGCCAAAGCCGATCTCGGCCCCCACCTGGGTGTCGCTCTTCACCTCGCGGTCCCAGACCGCCCCCACTGTGCCGTAGGGCTTCCAGAGCGGCGGAAATCCCATCGACTTCGTGAGCGTACCATCCCCGCCGCTCTTCTCCTGGCCAACGGAAAGGGCCGGCAGAAGACATAGCAGCACAGCGAGCAAGGCTGCTCTCAACACGAGGGAATCCGGCACTGGCGAATGTTCTAGCTTGCTGCTCATGGCATGCCTCCGGTGAATTAGTAATGAATGACTCCATTCTATGACAAATGGGCCTGAACTCAAACTGTTTTCCTGATTACCCCGCCGGATTCACCTGCACCCCGGTTGACAGGCGGCTCAATTGACAACGGGGGCTTCATTGCTTACTCTGCAATTGAGGGTTCCGCTGCTGTATCCACGCGCGATCGGGTGTAAGGAGAACAGAATGAAGACCAAGATACTGATATCGAATTGCTGTCTTTTCTTAGCCTTCAGCATGGTGATGACTGCCTCGCCGCAACCAGCCCTCTCCGCCGAGGAGAATCTTCAGGAGACCATAGATTATCTGCTCGAGTACGTAAGGGCCTCGGATGTCGCCTTCATCCGCAACAATAAGGAACACTCGCCCGAGGATGCGGCCGAGCACATCATGAAGAAGTACAAGCATTATAGGAAGAAGATCAAGACCCCCGAGGACTTCATCCGGCTTTCGGCCACCAAGAGTATGATGTCCGGCAAGGCTTACCACATAAGAACGGCAGATGGCGTGACCATGACCTCCGCCGAATGGCTGACCCAGGCTCTCGAGGAATACCGCAGCGCCAAGGCCGCACCGGCCGAGTCCTTCGCAGCTAAGGCAACGACGCCGAAACCTGGGACACCCGGAGCTGCCGGGGTGGAAATACAGATCAATCTCCAGTGCCCGGACAGCTCCCGGTATGAGATGAAAGATCTCGAGCGGTCGGCAGGGGACTGCGATGATCCTTACAGGGACTGTGTCTCCGTGAAGATAGGATACCCCGAGATCGTCGAGACTCCTTTTATCGATGCGGAGCACAACCTTAACGCCTTCATCCTGCAGGCTCTGCTCATGCCACGCTTGGAGGAAGAGCAAATAGAGGACCTGGATGAACTCACCGAAAATTTCTTCGCCGAGTACCGGAAAATCAAACAGGACATGCCCGATTACAGCACCGGCTGGTTTCTTGAGAGATCCATCACCGTCATTTACAACACCCCGCGCATACTGAGCCTCGGCATGAACGAGATCGCCTTTACCGGCGGCGCCCATCCCAACTCAACCAGGAATTATGTCAGCCTGGACATCTCCACGGGGATGATACTGACGCTCTCGGATATCCTTATGGATGACCATGTGAGGAGTTTGAATGAAGTCGCGGCACGAGAGTTCCGCGAACTCAAGCAGATCCCGCCCGAAGAGGGACACGATGAAGGCGGTTTCTGGCTTGAGTATGGCAAGTACAAAGTGAATGACAACTTCGCCATCACGCACGAGGGGCTGGCTTTCTACTTCAACAGCTATGAGATAGCACCCTATGCCGATGGCCCGACCAGGCTGGTAATCCCTTACGAAGATCTCAAGCCTCTCATCAGAAAGGACCGGCTCGAATGGTTCACTCAAGACCGGTAGGGCTCCTCGCGCTTGTCTTAGCCGCATTGTGCCTGCTGCCTGTAAGCTGCGATAAGAACGCAGAGGAAACAAAACCCGCGACGGAGAAGGCCGGAGCGCATTCCTCTTTGGAGCCCGGAGCCACGTCCCGGGAATGGACCGTAGAACGCGCTCACACGGCACTCAAGGCCTGGAATCCCGGTTATGGCTGGGACGCGGCGTCCCGCATCGAGGAAGGCAAGGTGACGGGAGCCGAGCTGACAGGCACCGGCATAACCGACATATCACCCCTTGCGGATATGGACCTTGCCGGCCTTGATCTCCGGGGATTGCCCATTTCCGACATATCGCCTCTTAAGGGCCTCCCGCTGGTGGAGCTTTATCTTGAGGACACCCGGGTGGAAAACCTGGAAGCCTTGAGAGGAATGAAGATGGTAAGCCTATACCTGAACAATACCCGGGTGAGCGACCTGAGGCCGCTTAAGGGCATGCCGCTCGAGACACTCAATCTCCTGGGCACAAAGATTTTCGATATCTCGCCGCTTGAAGGCATGCCGCTCAAGTTCCTATGGCTAAATGAGACCGATGTCTCAGATATCTCACCTGTGGCGGACTGCCCACTGGTCAGTCTTACGCTTCACAGTACAAACGTGACAGACTTACGCCCTCTTGCGGGGAGCGGCCTTGAGCGCCTGCACATCGGGGAGACACCGGTCACGGACCTCACACCACTCAAGAACCTGAACCTCACGAGACTCATCTTCACGCCCGGCCGGATCACCAGGGGCATGGACATCGCCCGCAACATGGCCTCTCTCCAGGAGATCGGGCCCACGTTCGAGAACCGCATCCCTCCGGCAGCCTTCTGGGCCATGTACGATCAGGGAATGTCCAGGTAGCGTCATGTCTCCTGGCGCGACGG
>JAUXGG010000059.1 GCA_030622265.1 Candidatus Eiseniibacteriota bacterium | reverse complement strand
GGGCAAGGCCCGCCGTCTCAGGCCGGATCTCAAGATCGACGGTGAGATGCAGGCGGATGCCGCGATCATTCCCGGGGTGGCCGCTAAGAAGGCGCCTGAGAGCGAGGTCGCCGGTATAGCCAATGTGCTTGTGTTCCCGGATCTGGATGCGGCCAATATCGGATATAAGCTGGTGGAAAGACTGGCCGGAGCCAAGGCCTGCGGCCCATTGATTCAGGGACTTGCCAGACCTGCCAGCGATCTGTCGAGGGGATGTTCGGTGGATGACGTGGTGGACGTGATAGCGATGACGGCCGCCCAGGCGGGCGCGGAAGGCGCAGCGGGGGAAGGCGCTTAGGTGATGTCCGGGAATCAGGTAAAGAAGGCCACAGCACACATTCGCCGCAAGATCGGGTCGGACAAGGTCCTGACGGATCCTGAGGCCCTGACCTGCTACGCGTTCGATGCCACCAATATGAGATCATTGCCCACGGCGGTCGCGTTTCCGGAATCGACGGACGAAGTCAGGACCATCATTGCGATGTGCCACCGTTTCGAGCTGAAGATGATTCCGAGGGGTGCCGGAACCGGTTTCGCGGGCGGCACAGTGCCGCTGGAGGGTGGAGTAGTAATTTCCACGGAGAAGTTCAACAGAATCCTCGACATCGATGTGGGACAGAAGACCGCCGTCGTGCAGTCAGGTGTTGTGAACGGCGTGTTGCAGAGAGAGGTCGCGAAGCATGGACTGATGTTTCCTCCAGACCCATCGAGTCTTGAGGTTGCGACCATCGGAGGGAATGTCGCCCAGGACGCCGGGGGGCCGAGGGCGCTCAAGTACGGGGTCACCCGTCATTATGTGACCGGTGTCGAGTTCATAGCCTGGGATGGATCGGTGGTGGAACCGGCCGATCCCATGGCGACGGGCCGGGTATGGGACCCCCTCGGGACCCTGATGACCGGCAGCGAGGGCACGCTCGGTTTCATGACCCAGATCCGGCTGCGGCTTCTTGAGAGGCCCCGTTCGCTGCGCACGGTGCTCGCTTTCTTTGCCGACCCCGTCGGCGCCGCCACCGCGGTGAGCATGATACTGGCATCCGGTGTTGTCCCGGCGGCGGTGGAGCTGATTGATGCGGTGGCCATGGGATGCATCACTCAGTTTGTCGAAGTTGATATCCCTGAGGGTGCGGGCTGCACGCTTCTCATTGAAACCGATGGCAGGAGTGGCGAGGCCGGGGAGAATATGTCGGTCGTGGAGGGAGTGCTCAAGGAGGCCAGGGCCATGGGCTACAGGACCGCGGAGTCCGACCGGGAGAGGGACGACCTGTGGAAGATGAGGAGATCGATATCCCCATCGCTGGCGCGCCTGGCTCCCAACAAGATGAATGAGGACGTATGTGTCCCACGCTCGAGCCTGCCCGCCCTGGTGGAGGCGGTGGGCAAGCTGGCCAGGAAATACAGTCTCCTGGTACCAACGTTCGGGCATGCCGGCGACGGTAACCTGCATGTGAACGTGATGCTGGACCGGCGAAACAGGGATGAGGTGAGGAGGGCTGAGGCCATGGTGACCGAGCTCTTCGAGGTGACGATGAAACTTGAGGGGACCATAAGCGGTGAGCATGGGATCGGCATAACCAAGATAGAGTACCTGCCGGACCAGCTGGGTCCCGACGGAATCCGGGTACAGGGTGACATCAAGCGCGCATTCGACCCTCAGTCCCTGATCAATCCAGGTAAGGTGATCAACAGATCTTGAGAAGACAGAGCAAGGCATTCTCGCAGTTTATCGATATCGCCGAGATACAGGTGATCGCCGGTGACGGTGGCAATGGCTGCGTGAGCTTCAGAAGAGAGAAGTTCGTTCCCAGGGGCGGTCCCGATGGCGGCAATGGGGGACGAGGGGGCGATGTTATTCTCCGTTCGGATCCTCATCTGAGTACTCTCCTGGATTACAAGTACAAGAGGATAATCAAGGCGGGGAGGGGTGTCCACGGGAAGGGAAAGGACCAGCAGGGCCGCAGGGGAAAGCCGGTCATTGTGAGGGTGCCTCCCGGCACCGTGGTACTGGATGCCACCGATGGCAGCCTGCTGTATGATATGGCGGAAAAGGACGAGGTGATAATAGCAAGAGGCGGACGTGGTGGAAGGGGAAACGCCATGTTTGCCACGCCGTCTGACAGGGCACCGAGGAGGGCCGAGGAAGGATCTCCGGGTGAAGAGCGGCGCATCATACTCGAGCTCAAGCTGATTGCGGACATAGGGCTGGTGGGAAAGCCCAATGTCGGCAAGTCGACGCTGCTCGCCACGCTGACGAGTGCAAGACCCAAAGTGGGCGCTTATCCGTTTACAACGCTACGACCCCACCTCGGCGTCCTGGACTACCATGACCGTAGCGTCGTCCTGGCCGACATACCCGGCCTGATCGAGGGAGCCCACTCGGGCAAGGGACTCGGGCACGAGTTCCTCCGCCACATCGAAAGGACGAAGGTACTGGTCTGCATGCTGGACGCCTCTTGCGCGGACTCTGAAGGAGAGCTGGAGAGCCTTCGCCGGGAGCTTCGCCTTTATGATGTGGACGTGGCTGATAAGCCTTACGTGGTGGTGCTCAACAAGGTCGATCTGTTACCTGAATCCGAGGTCAGGGCGCTTAAGCGGGAAGCGAAGTTCTTTCCCGTCTCAGCGGTAACCGGATACGGGCTTAAGGACCTGGTGGGGCGCATGGTAGGCTTGCTCGATGAGTTGAATGCGGACGACGTGGACGGGGAGGGGGATGATGATGAGGAAGGGAAAAAGCCATGAGCTCCTGCTGTCACTAGTTCTTTCGGGAATCCTGCCCAGGAAGAGAATCATATCCTTTCTATTCGAATCTTCCGGGATAGACATAACAGGAGTCGACGCAGGTAATCTGGCCATGAGGTTGGGCCTGGGAACAGAACAGCGGCAGGTCCTTGAGCAGTCGATGCCGGAGGCGAGGGAAATCTCCGGCCAGGTCGCCGCCGCCGGCGCCCGAATCGTCGCGCTCCCTGACCCTGGATACCCACCTCTCCTTAAGGAAACCCCGGTTCCTCCTCCACTGCTGTTCTATAAGGGATCGCTTGACGACATGACGCCCGGTGCTATAGCTATAGTGGGCTCCAGGCGGGCCAGCCTGGGTGGCCGGAAGCTGGCTTCATACCTGGCAGGGGAACTTGCCGGCAGAGGACTGATCGTGGTCAGTGGCCTTGCACGGGGAATAGACACGGCGGCTCACAAGGGCGCCCTTGAGGCCGGCGGACGAACCATAGCCGTTATGGGTTGCGGTATCGATGTGATGTACCCGCCTGAGAATGAAGGTCTGGCCCGGGGCATTTGCGGCCTGGGTGCGCTCATCACCGAGTTTCCACCGGGGACCCCGCCCCTGAGACAGAATTTCCCCAGGAGAAACAGGATAATAAGCGGCCTCAGTTTGGGTACCGTGGTCGTAGAGGCCGCCGGGACAAGCGGGGCCCTCATTACAGCGGGCTTCGCCCTGGAACAGAACCGCTCCGTCTTTGCGGTGCCCGGGGCGCCCGGGATTCCCGGGAGCAGGGGCACCAATCGCCTGCTGAAGCAAGGGGCCAGGCTTGTCGAGTCAGTGGAGGATATCCTGGAAGAGATAGAACCGCAGATCGCCTGGCATGAGCGATCCCCGGCATCCGGGCGCAGCGATACCGGCCTGACGGCGGAAGAGCAGACGGCGATGGACCTGCTTTCGGACAAGCCGGTTCATGTTGATGAAGTCTCACGGTCGCTCGGTATGGAAGCTCACCTCACCCTGGGTCTTCTGCTCACGCTTGAGGCCAAAGGTCTTGCCAGGTCGATGCCGGGCAAGTTCTATGTGAAGGAGACACTGCTCTGATGCCTCTCGTCGCCCTTGCACAGAGCCCGTCCTACCGGAGCCCCGGGATTGAGCAGGCGGTGGAGAGGGCCCTATCAAGTGTACTGGGCGATGATGTCACACTCATCACCGGCAAGAGGGTGCTCATCAAGCCAAACCTCCTTTCCGCGCGCGAACCCGAACGGGGTGTGACCACTCACCCTGCAGTGGTGGGGGGAGTTGTGGATTTCTTTCGCAAGCATGGTGCGGAGGTCGCAGTTGGGGACAGCCCAGCGGGAGCGGTGCGCGGTGTGAAGAGAGTGTGGGAGGCGACCGGCATGCTTGAATTGTGTGAGGCAAGGGGCGTTCCCCTGGTCAACTTCGAGGCTTCGGGCTGCATTGAGCGCAGCGTGGATGGAAGAGACTATCCCATCGCCAGGGCGCTACTTGAGTATGATCTCGTGGTCAGCGTTCCCAAGCTGAAGACCCACGTTCTCACGCTGATCACCGCCGCAATCAAGAACGTGTTCGGTTGCGTGCCTGGTTTTCAGAAGTCGACACTGCACCTTGAGCATCCGCGGCCCGACGCGATGAGCAAGGCATTGGTCGACGTATTCTCCCTGGTACTGCCCTGGGTGACCCTCGTGGATGCCGTGGAGGCGATGGAAGGTGATGGTCCCTCTTCGGGCAGCCTGCGCAGGCTCAACTTCATCGCGGCTGCCAGAGACTGCGTCGCGCTTGATGCCTGCTTGAGCCGCATAATCGGTATCGATCCGGAAAGGGTTCCCACAACCCGTGAAGCGCTGCGCCGTAACCTGGGCACGGCCTCAGCCGATTCCATGGTCTTCCCCTTACTGAGGCCTGAAGACATTGCCGTCAGTGATTTCAAGGTGCCCGGCAACTGGAAATACAAACTGATTCCCGGCATCGCGGCCGGCCTCCTGCGGCGATTGGTATGGGTGCTGCCGGTCGTCGATGAGGATGCATGCACCGGTTGTGGGGACTGTGTACGGGTGTGTGCGGCAGGCGCGATGACGCTCGAGGCAGGCTGCGCATCGGTCGACAACGATCTCTGCGTTTCCTGCCTCTGCTGCCACGAGGCCTGTCCTCACTTCGCGGTGGGAACCCGGATGAGCCGCCTGGCGAGGCTTCTGGTATGAGGCGGGCTACCCTGGAGGACTGGCTTGAGCATCTATGTATTGTCGCCTTCCTCACAGGGACGCGCCTTCTGCCTGCCCGTGCCGCGGTATGGCTCACCGGATTCCTGGGTAGGGTCACCTTTGATGTGATCGGGTTTCGCCGGAAGGTGACGATGTCCAATCTTGCCGCGCGCCTCGGGGGTGGACGGGCGGGAGAGGAACTTGAGGACATCGGGCGCCGCTCTTATATGCACTTCGCCATGGCGATCGCCGAGTTTGCCAGGGTCCCCGCGGTTACCCGGGACTATGTGGACAGGTACATTCGCCTGGACGGGCTCGAACACCTCGACAGAGCCCTCAAAGGCGACAGGGGTGCGGTCCTTGTTACCGGCCACTTCGGCAGCTGGGAATTGATGGGGAGCATCCTGGCATTACTGGGTTACCCGATGAAGTTCATCGTGGGAGTCCAGAGGAACCCGCTGGTCCAGAACCTGATGAATGATCTCAGGCGTTCGGCCGGCATCGGCGTGGTCGAACCCGATTCGCTTCTGAGGATAACCCGGAGCCTGCGGTCCAATCAATTCATCGCCTTGCTTTCCGATCAGGACGCGGGCCCTCACGGACTCTTCGTCGACTTTCTAGGGAAGAAGGCTTCCACGCCCCAGGGTGCGGCACGCTTGGCGATGATGACGGGGGCCCCCGTCATTCCCGGGTTCATCATCAGATTGGGCGGACTCCGGCATCAGATCGTGATCGAGAAGGCCATTGAGGTCCCTGCGGGGCTTAGCAGGGAAGAGGCGATAAGGGAAATCACCCGGGGCTTCACCGCGGGGATCGGGGAATGCGACAAGGGATATCCGGATCACTATCTGTGGGCGCACCGGCGCTGGAAGACCCGGCCCTGAGCCCTCTTGACCGACCCCGGCAGGGGGATGTCAGAAGCCTATTTCGCGGCCCTTATCATCCTTGCTCAGCGTCCTGATCTCGCCGAACTTCTCTTCATAGGTCGACACGTTCTTCTCAAGCACTCTGAGGAGGTTCTTGACGTGCTGCGGCGTCATCACGATTCTCGAATAGATCTTGGTTTTGGGCAGCCCGGGCAGAAACCTGCCGAAGTCGATTATGAACTCGGAAGGACTGTAGGTCATCATCACCCAGTT
Source organism: Candidatus Eiseniibacteriota bacterium (assembly GCA_030622265.1). Taxonomy (GTDB): domain Bacteria; phylum Arandabacterota; class Arandabacteria; order Arandabacterales; family Arandabacteraceae; genus JAUVJV01. The sequence continues at coordinate 1,765 of JAUXGG010000059.1, read as the reverse complement.
GGAATAAATGCCTTCGGCCGCGGGCTCGGTCAGTTCAACCTTGATCTGCTGAGGAGGACGCTTTTCCATGAATTCACTCTCCTGTGGTTTATCGGGCTTTCTACTTTCTGATTCCGATGGTGCCGGTCGCTTCCTGACCGGATGACTCGACTGCATAGAAGTATACCCCAGGCTCGACCAGTCTTCCACTCTCATTTCGGGCGTCCCACAGCGCGGTTCCGTTTCCGGTTGTCTCCTCCGAGCTTTCCAGGACGCGAACGAGGTCACCCTCGAGGTTGAATATCCTGACCGAAAAACTGATGGGCTTATCCGGACCGGGATCGGGCAGGAAGTCTATGCGCATGGGCCCTTCCTCGGAGAGGGTATATGGATTAGGGTAGGCGTAGGCCATGCCTTTCATGGGCAGCCCGACTGAGATGTCCGCAGAGACGACTCCCACTGCGTCCTTGGCTATTCCCTCTACGGAAACACCGGAGAAGCGATCGCCGCTGAGCCGGCTCGAAGGATCCGTGGTGGGTGTGAAGTCACGCTTGTTCAGGCTTCCCGGCCATACATCGGCGGGGCCGTCCGGGATGTTCATGCCGGGCGCATCCCGGTCGACGACCTCCCCATCCGCCTGGATGATCGTGGCCAGCGGTACTTGAAGGTCATTGTTGTTCCGGCTACTCTCGTTCACTTTCCAGATCACGAGCCCCGAAGCGGGGAGATAAGCCTCATAGTAGCCCTTGTTGCTCTGGCGGTTCTCGAGCATGAAGTACTCGCCCGTTCCCGTCCCCTCAGCCGACCAGTCCACGCCGTTGGGATTGCCCAGGAGCCGGTATGCGCTGTCCGAGGTACCCAGGGGATGAATGGTCGCGCCGTCCACTCGTTCCGGCCCGCCGCACCCGAGACAGACCTCGTCGGGGTCTATCCACCCGAGGAAGTACTTCATGGGTGCGCAGAGGTGGCTCGGCACGCTCCCCGCACTGAACTGGGGACCGTTCCAGGCTCCCTCGTCCATCAGGCAGAAAGCCCCGACCACGGGAAGCCCCGTATCCGTGTCATACAGGTCGGGCAGCCCGAGCAGGTGGCAGAACTCGTGGGCATAGACCCCGATCTGCCCGATCTCGGGCACGAGCGCGAACGGGCCTATGCGGACACCGTCGGCGACCGTGTTCCTCGTCGGACTGTAGTAGTCCAGGTCGGATTGCATCGACCAGATGAAGTTAACACCGTTGGGCAGCAAACCCAGGGTTTCGGCTCCGGGACCGGAATGCACCATAATCAGAGCATCCACAAAGCCGTCATCATCTCCGGAGTCTGGCGCTCCATCCGGCCCATCATTATCATATTGCGAGAAGTCTATGTCATCGTCGGCCAGGTCCACGGCCATCGCCACCATGCCCCAGACGTTCAGCGGAAAGTCGCAGATGGACGGCTGGAGGGCAGAGGGGGAAATGTCGAGACCGTAATCATCGATGGTGCCCCGCACGCCGTCCCGGTTCACGAACTGGTTGTGCCTGCAACTCGAGCGAACCCATTGAGCGACATGTCCCTCTAGAGAGAACTTACCATAGGAGTTTTCCAGGAAGAAGCCCCTCATGCTCGTCAGGGCATCGCCGAAGAGCATGCTGGTGAAGAACGCCGGAGAGTGCCTGTCCCTGTCAGCGAGTTTATCATCGAAATCCACGAGGATCACGAGCGCCCCGCACACGCCGGCGGCCCTGGCGGTCGCCGGTACCCGGGGGACGTCCACTATCGGGGGACGTTCGGCAAAGTAGCGAAG
>JAUXGG010000209.1 GCA_030622265.1 Candidatus Eiseniibacteriota bacterium | reverse complement strand
TCGAACACGGGGCCACGAGGATTTCGAAGTTCTCAAAGGGCATGTTGCAGCGGATAGGCCTGGCCCAGGCCCTGATAAACGATCCCGACATGGTGATTCTCGATGAGCCCCTGTCAGGCCTGGATCCGGTTGGAAGAAGGGAGCTCAGGGACCTTATAAGCCACCTCAAGGCCGAAGGCAAGACGATCTTCTTCAGCTCTCACATCCTTCAGGATGTGGAGATGATCTGTGACCGGGTTGCCATTCTCTCAAATGGCCACATACTCGAGGTGGCCAGGGTAGCCGATATGCTTTCAGAGAGCGTAAGCAGCGTGGAGATCGTGGTTGAAGGGCTGCCGAACGCCAGGCTCCGGAACCTGGGACTGGGGAACGTGGAGACCAGGGCCAACCTGGAGGTGGTCACTCTGGCGCCCTGGATGGGAGTCAATGAGGCCGTGACGCGTATCGTCGCCTCGGGAGGCAGGGTTATGGCGGTGACCCCGCTCAGGCAGACCCTGGAAGACTATTTCATGAACAGGATCGCGGGAATGGCACGGCCGAAGGGTGGGCATCAGGTACCGGACGAACGACTGCAAATGCAGGCAACAAAAGGAGCGAGCAGTGAGGATCATCAGTTTAGCAAGGAACACATTTAAGGAGGGAGTCAGGGACCGGCTCTTTCTCACGATTGGCATCTTCGCAGTCGCCATTCTTGCCGCGAGCTTCATAATCGGGCCATTATCCCTGGGCGAGCAGGAGCGCATCACCCAGGATCTCGGCCTGGCATCCATCTCCGTGCTGACTTTCCTGATAGCCGTCCTGATCGGTACCGGGATCATCTACAAAGAGATTGAGAGAAAGACCATATACACGGTGCTGTCCAAGCCCGTGAGCAGGTGTAAGTTCATTATCGGCAAGTTCCTGGGATTGAATGCGATCGTCGCCGTTCTGGTTGTCGGGATGGGCGCCGTTCTCATGATAGTCAACACGGCGGTGACCCGGAGTTTCCAGGCGGGGCTCCTGACGGCCATCTTTCTCATCTGGATGGAGCTGGTGCTTCTCACGGCACTGTCGGTGTTCATGTCCACACTCTGTTCACCGATCCTGGGCGCGATTCTCACGATGCTGCTCTATGTTGCAGGCCACACCAGCGCCGACCTCAAGGAGCTGGCCGCGCGCTTCGGGACAGCCTCGGTAAAGACCCTGGCCCATTTCGGGTATTATGTGCTTCCGAACCTTGAGTACCTGAATGTCAAGAGCAAGGTGATACACGGCGTACCTGTGGACGGGACATATGTGGCATTCGCGTGCTCATACGCCCTGCTCTATACCGTGGTCTTTCTTACCCTGGCCATATTGGTCTTCCAGAGAAGGGAATTCAGGTGAGAAGGAAGCACGTTCTTGCAGGAGTCGGAATCGTCCTGTGTTCGGCGGTCCTCCTCTATTTCCTGGGCAATACCCTGGACCGGCGGCGCTACTCGGGCGATGTCATAGAGGAAATGATGTACTTCCCCTCGGGGCACGTACTTAGTACCGCCAGCCTGGGCTATGATGCGGTGATTGCCGACTTCCTCTGGCTGAGGGGCATCCAGTACTACGGGGAGCATCACAGGGGTGACCAGGAATACCACCTTGCAGAGCACATCTTCTCCACAATAACCGATCTTGACCCCCTGTTTGTCGGAGCCTACCGGTTCGGGGCCTTTGTGCTTGCCCAGGATGCCGGTCGCCCCGCCGCCGGGGCCGAACTCCTGAGGAAGGGCATGCGCAGCAACCCGTATAGCTGGCAGCTTCCGTTTGACCTGGGTTTTCTCTATTTCGTAGAGCTCGAGAACCACGCCAAGGCAGCACACTTCTTCAAATTCGCATCCAGGTTTGAAGATTCGCCGGAAATCGCCAGGCGTTTCTCGGCCTTCGCATATCGTAAAGCGGGCAAGACCAGCATCGCCAAGGAACTGTGGACGGAGATCCACCGGTCGAGCTCGAATGCTGTAATGAAGGATAATGCGGAGTACGCACTGAAGAACATCCGCCTGGAGGAAGTGGCGGACACCCTGACCGCCATGGTCCGAAGGCTGGAGCTAACGAGCGGCCTGGTTCCGAAGAACCTCGGTGATCTTAAGAGAGCCGGACTGGTTGTGAGGATACCTCCGGACCCATTTGGGGGGCACTACTTCCTGGACAATGAAACCGGGAAGGTCCTTAGCACCACCAGGGTCTCGGATGAGGCCGAACGAAGCAAGCGGGACCTGGACAAGCTGTTAACGCGGCACCTGGACAAGCATGGCCGGTATCCCGTAGCCCTTGCCGAGCTGGTGGCAGATGGGCAGATTCCGGAAATCCCGGAGATCGAGGGTGCGGCCCTGGAATACGACCCGCTTAAGGGCGAAGTGGAGTACGCATTCGGATGGGAAGAACGCAAGTAGAGATCAAGGCCCGTGGAGGTCTCAGAGGCTGGTTCCATGCCCTCAGCTCATTGCTGGGCAAGCGGGATGGTCCCGGGCCCTGCCGGGAGCCCAACGACTATGACGGCAGCGTCACGGATATCGAAACCGTTGCTTCCGCGTTTCAGGATATTGTCTCGCAGATCACCCGGGAAGGCAACGAGCTAAGCGATCTCTATCTGAAGGCCGAGAAGCGGGCCGCCGGGAGCGCGCTCCTGAACGAGACAATCGTAGAATCGGTAACGAGCGGCATAATGGTGATTGAAAGGGGCGGTACGGTCCGCCTGGTCAACTCCTCTGCCAGGCGGCTCCTCGGGTTGGGTGAGGACATGGACCCGGCTGGCAGGAGGCTTGGCAAACTGTTCCGGGACGGGTTGGAAATGGAAATACTGATTGAGGAGGACATGCGGCAAGGGAAGGGATCATCCCGCCGGATCGTCCAGGTCATGTCGCTGGACGGCAAGAAGAGGAGACTGGGGGTCAGCACCTCCTGTGTCCGGCCGGACTGCGACTCGGACGCCCACGCACTTATAGCGGTTTTCGCGGTGCTTGACGAGACCCCCGGTGGCGAGTCCGTTCGAGCCGAGGTCGAGGCTGAACGCCAGGGCTATCTCAGGGGGGTGCTGGACTCATATGATCTCATGTCCGATCTCCTGCAGGGCTTCAGCAGGATCGAAGAGAAGTCGGCTGGCGGCAGCCTGACCAAAGCCGAACTTGCCGAGTTCTCGACGTGCCTCCGGGGAACGTGCGATACCATGATGGCATTTGCTCTTTCCCTGGAGGCATCAAGCTCACTGACCGAGATGGTGGACGTCAACAGTGTGATTGACTCGATCCTCAGGAGGCGGGCCATTCCCCGGGCATCCCTTGAGGCAATTGACCTTTGCTCCGGGCTGCCCAGGATCAAGACTGTCAGGAAAGTGCTGGAAACGGGCCTGGAGCTGCTGATCTCGGGGTGTGTCGCCGAGAGCGTCTCCGGTATCGGTATCAGAACCGGCCCCGGGTCACAGGGCGGGACTGAGGCCGTCGAGATCTCCATCAGGGAATTCAGCCGGACCAATCCTGTTCTGGAGGTCAGGTACTCCCTGAGGGAGCTGGTCAAGGGTAAGGATCTTCGCCGGGAAGCAGGGCTGTTTCTGCTGGCTTCACTTCCCCGGGAAAGCCACCGGGTAGAGGCTCAGAAGGTGGACGGCCTTTTTAACTTCAGTGTCAAACTACTGGCGCCGATAAAGAGGAAGGCAGGAAACAGCCAGCAAAAGGGAGACACCATAGAGAGGAAAGAATGAGGGAAGTTGATACTGTGCGGGGTAAGTTGCAATGCCTGCATTGCAATTTAACCTCCGGCCAGACCACGATTCGCAACCTTCGCGGCGAAAATGCCTCAGTTGCAGGCGTTCCAGACCAGGAAGGTCTCGGCATGATAGTTGCAGATATCGGGTCGCTGTGTGTGCGGCTAACATTTCTCCGGCGTTCCCAAGGGGTGTAGAAAAATGCCACTAATTTCCAAAAAGCAGAAGACACGAGTGGGTCTCGACATCGGCAGCTATGCTGTCAAGGTCGTCGAGATGAAAGACACACCGACCGGAAGTGAAATTGTCAAGGTTGGACTCAAGAAGCTGCTTCCGGGTGCAATCGTGGATGGTGAGCCCATGGACAGGGACGCCGTGATCTCCGCGATAAGAGAGATCTATGAGGAATACGACATAGCCAACAAGGAGACTAACAGTGCCATTTGCGGGCGGTCTGTGATCATCAAGAAGATCAAGATGGAAGAGATGGACGATGACACCGCGCGGGAAGTCATGACTCTCGAGGCCGAGCAGTATGTGCCTTTCGAGAAAGAAGAGCTTTCGGTGGATTTCGAGATCCTCAGGCGGGGTCTGGCGGGCAATACAATGGAGGTCCTGCTTGTTGCCGCGAAGAGGGACAAGGTCCTGGCTCACATATCGCTTCTCAAGGACGCAGGGCTGGTGCCTTCGGTAATTGATGTGGATACCTTCGCCGTACAGAACGCGTTCGAGCTTAAC
>JAUXGG010000311.1 GCA_030622265.1 Candidatus Eiseniibacteriota bacterium | reverse complement strand
GTTGACATTTTGACATCTTACGTGCTAAATTCACGTGAATACCTTTGGCAATTTGGTCGTTTAAGCGAACAGAACGGAGCCTAGGAACAGGAAAAATGAGTCCTGAGCGCGTCAAATTGTCACGGGACATGATCGCCAGCGATTTCGTGAAGATGGTTAACGAGATAAGCGGGCAGAACGTTATGAACTGCTACCAGTGTGGCAGATGCTCGTCCGGATGTCCGCTTACATTCGCCATGAAGCTCCTGCCCAGCGAGCTTATCCGGCTTGTGCAGCTGGGGCTGGAGAAGGAAGCCCTGGAGACCAATACGCCGTGGGTCTGCGCTTCGTGCCTGACCTGCCACTCGAGGTGTCCCCGGGGTGTGGACCTGGCAAAGGTCATGGAGGCATTGCGCAAGATAATGCTGAGGCCGGGGATTTCCAACCGTGTCGAGCTCAAGGATATTCCAAAGGAAACACTCGCCAAGTTACCTCAGCAGGGGATCGTGAGCGGGTTGAGAAAGCTGAGTGGGTAGCATCCCGCGACTGAGGAGGTAAAGATGGAGATTGCCTATTTCCCTGGTTGCACGCTCAAGACCAAAGCTGTCGGTTTTGACGACTCCGTCGTGGACACGGCCAAGGTCTTCGGTTACGACCTGGTCGAGGTGCCCGACTGGACCTGCTGCGGCGCAACCTTCAACCTTGCCGTCGATAACATAATGGCGCTCGCCCCCCCGATCAGGATCCTGGCCAATGCGAGGAAAGTCGGGACCGAGGTGGTCACCGTCTGCGCCGGCTGCTACAATGTCTTGAAGCGAGCCCAGTACACGGTCAAGAACGATCCGGAGAAGCTCAAGAAGATCAACGATTTCATAGAGATGGATTATGAGTGTGATGTCGAGGTGGTCCACTATCTCGAGTTCCTGAGGGACAGGGTGGGCTTTGAGAAGATAAGGGGCATGGTCAAGAAAGACCTGAGCAATCTCAAGGTGGTACCCTACTACGGCTGCCAGCTCTTAAGGCCCCGTGAGGAGGTCAACTTCGACGATCCCGAGAGCCCGATGATAATGGACAATATGCTCGAGGCCGCAGGATGCACGGTTCTCGATTTTCCGCACAAGGGCGAATGCTGCGGCGCGTTCCTGACGGTCTGCACCGACCTGGGCGGGAACCCTGAGTCCCGGGTGGATGATGAGGCCTCGGGCGCGATCAACCAGTGCTCCTTCACGATACTGGATGCGGCCGGAAGGGCTGGGGCGGACACCGTGGTGCTCTCGTGTCCGCTTTGCCTTTACAATCTCGATGTCGCCCAGGAAGAGATCGAAAAGATTCATTACGACTTCAGTAAGATGCCTATCGTGTACTTCTCGCAGATCCTGGCCATGGCGCTTGGGATGGACATGAGCAAGTACGCGCTTGACAGTGAACATCATGCCATAGATCCGATGGGGTTGCTTCAATCTAAGACAGCTTAAAGACGTGAGGTGTCGAGATGAAACGGATTGGGGTCTTTGTCTGCCACTGCGGTTCGAACATCGCAGGGACGCTCGACATAAACCAGCTGATTGAAGACGCAAAGAAACAACCTGGAGTGGTGCATGCCGAGGATTACAAGTATCTGTGCTCCGATCCGGGCCAGAACATCGTCGAGAAGGCGATCGAGGATCATAAGCTCGACGCGGTAGTGATCAGCGCGTGCAGTCCCAACCTTCATGAACCGACTTTCCGCAAGAGTGTCGAGCGCGCCGGGATCAACCCCTACCAGTGCGAGATCGCCAATATCCGGGAGCAGTGCAGCTGGGTGCACGAGCCCGGAGATGATGCCACCGACAAGGCCAAGCGGATCATGAGAAGCATCATCACAAAGGTAAGGCTGAACGAATCCCTGGATCCCATCACCGCGCCCTTGACCAAGCGCGCCATGGTGATCGGCGCCGGGATCACCGGCATCCAGGCGGCTCTGGATATCGCGGATGCCGGCTATGAAGTGATCTTGGTCGAGAAAGATCCCGCGATCGGCGGCCACATGGCGCAGCTCTCGGAGACCTTCCCGACGCTCGATTGTTCGCAGTGCATCTTAACTCCCAAGATGGTGGAGGTAACCCGCCACCCCAAGATCAAGCTTATGACCTATAGCGAGGTCCTGGAGGTATCGGGATTCCTCGGCAACTTCGATGTCAAGATCATGAAGAAACCCCGCTATGTGGACGAGGATCTCTGCACTGGCTGCGGCGACTGCGTGGATGTGTGCCCGGTCACGGTACCGGATGAGTTTAACCGGGGCTTAAGCTCCAGGCATGCGATCTACACGCCATTCCCGCAGGCCGTGCCGGCGATCTTCACGCTGGATGCCGACTCCTGTCTGGGCCTCTTCCCGCTGGCTTGCGAGAAGTGCAGCAAGGCATGCGAGCCCCAGGCGATTAATTATGACATGGAACCCGAGATCGTCGAGGAGCAGGTCGGTGCGATTGTCGTGGCTACCGGCTTCGACATCTTCCCGATCGAGGAGATAAAGGAATACGGTTACGGCCGTGCCCCGGACATCATCGACGGGCTTCACTTCGAGCGGCTGCTCTCCGCCTCAGGACCCACCGAGGGTGTGGTCAGGAGGCCTTCGGACGGCAAGATCCCCAAAGAGATAGTCTTCGTCCAGTGCGCCGGATCGAGAGACAGCGAGCGGGGCAAGCCCTATTGCTCCAAGATATGCTGCATGTATACGGCGAAGCACGCCATGCTCTATAAGCACAAGGTGCCCGACGGACAGGCCTACATCTTCTATATCGACGTGAGAGCCGGCGGAAAGGGCTATGAGGAGTTTTACCAGAGAGGAATGGACGAGGATGGGACCGTTTACCTCCGCGGCAAGGTCGCGAAGATCTTCCAGGATGGGGAGGATGTGGTGGTCTGGGGTGCGGATACCCTTGCGGGCAAGAAGATCGAGATAAGGGCGGACATGGTTGTTCTTGCAGCGGCCCTGATCCCGACAGAGGGTACCGACGATCTGGCCAGGCGCCTCAAGGTCCAGTGCGACATAAACGGTTTCCTCTCCGAGGTGCATCCCAAGCTCAGGCCGGTCGAGAGCATTACGGCAGGTTACTTCCTTGCGGGCGCCGGACAGGCCCCCAAGGACATTCCCGAGGCCGTGGCCCAGGCCAGCGGCGCCGCGAGCAAGGTGGTAGCCCTGTTCGCAGGCGATCACGTGGAGCATGATCCGATGATCGTCGGCGTGGTTGATGATATGTGCAGCGGTTGCGGCGTGTGTGTCGGGGTATGCCCGTTCAACGCGCGCGAACTCGATACGGAACGCAAGAAAGTCAAGGTCATCGAAGTGCTGTGCGAAGGCTGTGGCGCCTGCGGCGCCGCATGTCCTACCGGTGCGGCCCAGCAGAGGAACTTGACCGATGAGCAACTTGAGAGCATGGTCGGGGCGACGCTCGAAGAGAGCCTCGAGAG
>JAUXGG010000261.1 GCA_030622265.1 Candidatus Eiseniibacteriota bacterium | reverse complement strand
TTGTCAAAGATGAAGGGTACGACTGTGGTGGCACAGCACGGCCTGCCATCCCTCACGGCCGGTCTGAACTCGGACTGCCTCAAGGCCGTGATTGCCTGGTTGGCCAGGATGTCATTGGGCGATTCGATTATCTGAACCGCGCCCACAGAGCCATCCTCCAGGACGAGGACCTTGATTCTCACCCTGCCCTCTGCGCCAATGTCACGGACTATCTCGGGGTACTCCGGACTGACCGCATTGACCAGAACCGGGGGCCGGTCATAGTCAACCATGTCATCGAACTCGGTGATGAGGTCGGCGTTCTCCCTGCTGGTTAAACTTCCGCAGCCGACCAGCATCGCGGTCACGAGTGCGACAACGAGCACGCGTCCCACAACCCATCCTCCTCTTGCTTCTCTTTCACCAAGGAACTCTTCCAGGCTTGTACCTGGCCACCTGGATCTCCATGGGATGTGCTTATGGTTCCTGCTAGAGAATTCGGCCAGTCTCTGGCGGAACTTGAGGGGAAAAGCTGTTCTGAAAAGATGGGGAAATGGCGGTGACAAGAGAGCGAAAGCATGAGGAAATGAGAGAGAACAGCGGGAAAGGAGAATGGTGCCGAAGGGGGGATTCGAACCCCCACGAGGATAACCCCACTGCGCCCTGAACGCAGCGCGTCTGCCAGTTCCGCCACTTCGGCACACAAACTTAATTCTGTTGATAAACCTATTTTAAACTGGCATCATTGTCAACTAACAATGCAAGGAATGGGGCTATATGATTGACTTTCACGTTCATTGTGACTACTCGTCCGATGCCAGGGGCTCTGCGGAGGAGTATGCCGCCTGGGCGCTTAAGAACGGCCTTCGGGCCATGTGTTTTACCACCCATTGCGACCTCGATCCCAAGCGCCGGCACCATGATGGGAAGGTCAGGCTGAAGGGTGAGATCGTCGATGTGACCTCCGACTGGCTGGGGCACTACGTGAAGGATGTTCGGGAAGTCTCGGCAAGGTATGCTGACCGGGGACTCGAGGTCCGCCTGGGTCTTGAGATCGGTTACACGCCGGGCATCGAGCATCTGATAAGCCCCGTCATTGATTCCTTTGACTTCGATTTCATCCTGGGCGCTGTGCACACGCTTGAAGGTACCGATCTCGTATCCTCCACGGAGAGTAAGGAGTATTTCGCCGCCCACAGCCCCAGAGAGGTGTGCGGAGCCTTTTACAGGGACCTGGGCGAGGCCGTGGCTGCGGGTCTCTTTGATTGCATCGCGCATATCGACATTTACAAGCGCATGGGTTTCGATCACTATGGTGAGGCTTTGAACCGGGCGCATGAGGGCCTGATCGAGCCGGTCCTGGCCGGGATCGCTGAGCGGGGCATATCGCTGGAGATAAACAGCGGGGGCTTCAGGAAAGGATTTCCATGGCCCTTTCCAAGCCCGGATATTCTTGCTCTCGCGCGTGAGGCGGGCATCAAGGACATCACCCCGGGTTCGGACTGTCACACGCCGGAGGAGGCAGGCTACAAGATCGGGGAGTGCCTTGAGGTTGCGATGAAGGCCGGATATGATCGTATCGCCGTCTTCGCGGCCAGGGAGAAGAGTCACATCTTAATAGATGACGTCTCAATAGGTGATGCCCGTGGCAAGTGATAAGAGGCGCTCGAGCGACCGGGACATGAACCAATCCAGTGATCGCCCGAGAGAGCGACAGGAAACGCCCGAGAAAAACGTATATGTTAACAGGAGGGCACGGTACGAATACTTCATCCTGAGCACCCTGGAGGCGGGAATAGCCCTGATGGGAAGCGAGGTCAAGTCGGTGAGACAGGGAAAGATCAGCCTGCAGGATTCATACGCTGTGATAGAGGGCGGCGAAGCTTTTATCCTTAACATGCATATCTCCCCCTATGAGATGAGTACCCAGTTTACGCCTCCCCCGAAACGTAAGCGGAAGCTCCTGCTTCATAAGTCGGAAATCAAGCGCCTGATCGGTAAGATCTCCGAAAAGGGTCTTACCCTGGTGCCCGTGAGGGTGTACCTGGCGCGCGGCAAGGTCAAGCTGGAGCTCGCCCTCGCCAGGGGGAAGCCCAAGAAGGACAAGCGGCACAAGATCACCGAGCGCGACGCCAGGCGGGAGATGAGAAAAGAAGCGGCCAAGGAGTTATGATCTTATATCTTGACTCGACAGGGAATGTGACGATTAATCCATCAGGAGGACAATGACCAGGAAGATGGCGCAGATGAGAACCAGCCTGATGAGAACCGGCCTGATGAGAACCGGTATATGGATCCTTACTGTGATGCTCCTGGCCGGCCCCTGTCTCGCTCAGTCGGTCCAGGTTTCCTATTCCGACGGTAGACCGGTTGAGAGTATCGCCGTTTTAGAGCATGATGATGTGGTCTATCTGTCTGTTTCCCAGATCTCAAGGCTGCTCGGGCTGGAGAAGACGGCCGACCTTGCCACGGATGAAGTGACCCTCAAGAGCGGATCCCATACCTTCAAGATCCTGATCGGCGGAACCGTGTGGATGCTGGACGGCGAGACGGTCGTACCGGGTGATGTCGCCTTCCGCGAAGGCGATGAGTTTTTTGTCGAACTGGGCGCCGTCGAGAAGACCCTGGCTCCGGGCCTCGGCAGGACGCTCAGGTGGGATGAGGTTGGAGGCACCCTGTTTGTGGGGCTTCCCGCACCCAGCATAATAGACATCGACGTGCGCTCCTCGAGAGAGCGTGTGACGGCGACCATAAAGACCATCGGCATGCTCAACTACGAGCTCCTGCCGGCGGTTGACGGGGAAATAGAGATACTCGTGAAGGGTGGAGTATTCTCCAAGCAGCTGGGTTTCGATTCCGAGGGCGGCCTGATCGAGGGCATCCAGGCGAAGCAGGAGACTCACGGTACGCGGATCATTGTCAGCCTCGGCGACGGCGATCCGGGTTACAGAGTGTTTCCCCGGTTCGATCCCCGGGGGATAGTGGTGCTGGTGTGGAAGCGCACCTTGACGGACATTCCGGATCCGGAGTTCCGACCGCCGCGCACGCTTGCCTGGGCCGACAGATTCTCGCCTGCGAGAGTCCCCATCGACCTCATCGTCATAGATCCCGGGCACGGGGGTGACAACCTCGGCAGCGTCGGACCGTCCGGATACATGGAGAAGGACTTCAACCTGGAGATCTCGAGGAAACTCCGGGACGCGCTTGAACGAAAGGGCATCGACGCCATGCTGACCCGCAACGATGACGTCTATGTCGACCTGGTCACAAGGACCGAAGTCGCCAATTCAGTCGGGGCGGATCTGTTCATCAGTATGCATGCCAATGGCTATGGCGATCCTCAGGCCGGCGGCTTCGAGATCTATTTCCTTTCTCCGGCGATGGATGATCATGCGAGAACGGTTGCGGCCATGGAGAATGCCGGATCCGGGATCGTTCCGGTCTCGGTCGATGATGCAGGGGAGGAGATCGCCTTCATCCTGTGGGACACGGCCCAGAACGAGTTTATCGTAGAGAGCAGTCACCTGGCACAGCTGATCGATGAAGAGCTGGCCGGGGATCTCAGGATAAAGAACCGGGGAGTGAAGCAGGCCACGTTCGTCGTACTGGCCGGCGTGTATCTTCCGGCGGTCCTGGTGGAGTCGGCTTTCATGACCAATCCGCGAGAGGAAGAACTGCTCGCCGACGACGCGTTTCAGGATACAATAGTGAACGGCATTGTTGAAGCCGTCCTCAAATTCAAGCAACACTACGGAAGGTAGGCAGCGTGAGGAAAGCGGCTATGGTAGCGATTGCGATCATGGTGGTCGTGGTTCTGGGCTGGTACATCCGCGAGCGTGTATCGGGGCCTTCCGGTCCGGGTGAGACCGGCGAGGTCGAGACCACACGGGAAGTGACCCTGTATTTCGGCTCACACGACGGCGGCTCGCTGGTGGCCGAACACAGGCAGATCGTCTCCTCTCGCAATATCCTGGAAAATCTGCGGCGCGTCCTCGAGGAACTGGTG
>JAUXGG010000220.1 GCA_030622265.1 Candidatus Eiseniibacteriota bacterium | reverse complement strand
GCCCCGTCTCCGGCGGCTGTGACCACCTGCCTGAGGACCTTGTCTCTCACATCTCCGGCGGCGAACACGCCGGGGACCGAAGTCGCAAGGTCGTCTCCGGCAATGAGGAAACCCGAGTCGGTCCTATCAAACTCCGGGCCGAGCATTTCCACCGAGGGGTTGTAGCCCACGTAGATGAAGATCCCGTCTGCCTTGATGACCTCTTCGCTGCCGGTTTTCTTATCCTGAACGGTTATACCGGTCACCACCTCGGTCCCTTCGATGGCCTTGATGTTCTTATCGAGCGCGAGCTCGATCTTGGGGTTCTTCCTGACAGCAGTCTCAAGAACGGCGGCGCCCCGGAGTTCGTCCCGCCTGTGGATTACGGTTACCTTGCTCGCGAAGCGGGAGAGGAACAACGCCTCCTGGAGCGCGGAATCACCTCCGCCAATCACCGCAGTGAGCTTGTCCCCATAGAGTGGCCCGTCGCAGGTAGCGCAGTAGGACACACCCCGTCCGGTGAGCTCGGTCTCGCCGGGGACACCGAGTTTCTTGGGAACCGAGCCTGTGGCCACTATGGCCGAGCGGGCAATGACGGTCTTCTCCCCTATCCGGGCATGGATCTCGTCACCCTCCCTCCATAGCCGCTTCACCTCGGAGCTGACTATCACGGCTCCGAACTGCTCGGCCTGCTTGCGCATGCGTTCGCCGAGATCCATGCCGGAGATGTCTTCGGGAAAGCCCGGGTAGTTGGCAATGATATCCGTGGTATTGGCGAGTCCCCCGGGGAGTCCCTTCTCATAGATGACGGTCGCAAGCCCGCTTCGGGCGGTGTAGATGCCGGCGGAGAGTCCCGCCGGTCCGGCTCCCAGTATCAGAACGTCAGGCTTATCCATCTACCATCCTTCCATGGTTCTTGAAAGCATGTCGGTTGCCAGGGTGGTGATCGCCACCTCCAGGGCGGCTTGCTCGCCTGGTTCATCCTCTGAGTCCGAGTAGGATTCCCAGGCCCTGAATTCGGGTTCCTTCCAGAGGACTTTGCCTTCTCTTAAGTCCTCGAACTCGACTGCGACCACTATCTCGATCTTGAACTCATCGACGGTCTGGGCCCGGTCAAAGGTAAGAGCGCCCTTGGAGAATTCCACGATCACGCCGCGGAGCATCGCGTCGGCCTCGCCCTCGGCGACCACCAGAAGCCTGTTATCGGCGGTGAAGGCCTCCACGACCCTGGCGGTGAGTTCCTGCTCTATGCCATAGCGGGTGGTCTCGTTCTCGAAGGTCGGGATATAGACTTTCTTGATGTGCTTGGGAAGCAGTGAGCCGGCCGTGTAGCCGCAGGAAAGCAGGACTGTAAGAGCTATTAGCGCCAGGTATCTACGATGGTTCCTTACCTTCACCGGCACCGACGGCAAGCCCAAGCCCCTTTACCTTGTAGCGCAGCTTGTCCCGCTTGATGCCGAGCAGCCGCGCAGCCAGACTCTGATTGTAATCGCTCTGTTGAAGAGCCCTCTCTACGAGTTCCCTCTCAATATTGCATATGATCTCATCGAAATCAATACCGTTATGCGGGATGCCGCCCGCCATGATCTCTTCCACAGGCCTGAGGATCTCATGACGGCTCGTGGCTGCGAGCTCACCCAGGGAGAGGTGATCCGGCTGTATCTCGGCGTCCTCGAAAAGCAGGACGGCCCGCTCAATCACGTTCTTGAGTTCCCTCACATTGCCGGGCCAGGAATGGTCCCTTATCAACTTCAAGGCCCCGTCTGAGAAGCCCTGGAAGTCTTTCCCGAAGGTCCCGTTGAACTGGTTGAGGAAATGCTTGGCGAGGATCTCGATATCTTCCCTGCGTTCCCTTAGAGGGGGCAGCCTCAAGGGGACCACCTTGAGCCTGTAGTAGAGGTCCTCCCTGAATGACCTGTCGCGCACCGCCTGGGCAAGGTCCCTGTTGGTGGCCGATACTATCCGGAGGCTCACCTTTATGTCACTGGTACCTCCCACGCGCTTGAACATCATGCGCTCCATCACGCGCAGGAGCTTTACCTGGATGGTGAGGCTCATCTCGCCCAGCTCATCCAGGAATACCGTACCCCCGTCCGCGAGTTCGAAGAGGCCGCGCTTCTGGGTCTTCGCGTCGGTAAATGCGCCCTTCTCGTGACCGAAGAGCTCGCTTTCCAGGAGATGCTCCGGGAGCGAGGCGCAGTTGATCTCCATGAAGGGCTCGTCCCGCCTGGGACTCAGCTTGTGGATCATGTTGGCGATCAGTTCCTTGCCCGTGCCGCTCTCGCCCTCGATCAGCACCGTAGTGGTCTCGCTCTTCGCAAGGTTCTCGACCGTATTCATCAGGTTCTGCATCACGGAGCTCGTGCCCACGACGAAGTCGAAATCGAAACGGAGAAGCTGTTTCTGGCGCCAGTGGGCCAGCTCGCTCCAGAGTTTTCTTGACTCGAGCGCCCGGTTCAGGCTCAGGATGAGGTGGTCTATGTCGACCGGTTTCAAGATGTAGTCATAGGCCCCGGCCTTGATTGCCTTGACCGCCGAGGAGACCTCTCCGTATGCGGTGATCATGATGACCGTCATGTCCTTGGAGGTTTCCTTGATCTTCTTGAGCACTTCCATGCCGCTCATGCCGGGGAGCTTCAGGTCGAGGATTACTGCATCGGGCGGATCTGCCGCTATGGATTCGAGCCCTCTCTCACCCGACGGGGCCGATGAGACGATATGGCCCTCGGCCTCGATCGCCTTGGAGATGAAGTGCCGTATGGTGTCCTGATCATCAACTACCAGTATTTTCGCCATTTTTACCTCTCAGGGGCAGCTCGATCACGAATGAGATCCCACCGCTCTCGCGCTTCTCCACACTTATCCTTCCCCGGTGCTCGTCGATTATCCTCTGGCTGATGCAGAGGCCAAGTCCCGTTCCCCTCTCTTTGGTGCTGTAGAAAGGCTCGAATAAATGCTCCATTGCCTCATCGGGTATGCCGGGCCCGCTGTCGGTGATCCTGACATATGCCCGGGATTCGTCTTTCCAGGTCTCGATTGAGAGATCCCCTTTGTCCGGAGTAGCCTCAATTGCGTTCTTGATTATGTTAATGAGGATCTGCTGAAGCCGGTCGGGATCTGCGTCGAACTCCGGGATCCCATCTTGAAGGTCCTGTGCCACGGTGAGGCTCTTCTTCATGATAAGCTCGCTCAGGCACAGCAGGCTCCTGGTCACAACTTCGTTCAGGTTGATCGGCATGATGACCAGTTCCGGCGGCCGGGCGATCCTATAGAGATCATCCACGATCCGGTTCAGCCTGTTTATTTCGGTGAGAATGAACTCGACGGTCTCATCCTCCGCCAGGCCGGGCTGGAGCTTCTTGGCAAGATACTGAACTCCGGCAGAGATGCCCGTGAGGGGATTCTTGATCTCGTGGGCCACGCTTGACATGAAACGGCTCAAGAGCCTTAACTTCTCGCCACGGGATTCGCAGCTCGCGGGAGAAACCGCTCTCCGGGTAATGACAGGGTCCGGCCGGTCTCCCTTCTCCGGGCCACTCCTGTCGCCGCTGTACTGAACTGAGTAACCCTCGTGCTCCAGATACGCGGTCAGGGACTTTGCTACCGCGGCCTGCGTCCTGAGCTCGGTCGCCGCGCTCAGGTAACTCACCAGGCCGGCGCAGGCAAGAGCCCTTGGAATGAATGCAGGGTCTTCCTCTTCCGTCCAGTG
Organism: Candidatus Eiseniibacteriota bacterium; assembly: GCA_030622265.1. Lineage (GTDB taxonomy): Bacteria > Arandabacterota > Arandabacteria > Arandabacterales > Arandabacteraceae > JAUVJV01. The sequence continues at coordinate 574 of JAUXGG010000220.1, read as the reverse complement.
CTCCGCAACCAGGAGAAAGCGCGTACATGCGGTGGACTTTTTAAGGCCTTTGCCGTCACCCTTGCCGCAGGCTGCCAGCGGGAAGAAGGCATAAGAGACAACCGAGTCCATGGGGATCAAGTCACACCACGAACCATCGGTTGGAAACACCTCGCCCCTGGCGAAGATCTTGGAACGCCCTGACGCCGGCTTTGCCTTCATTATGAGATCGGGAATACAGCCGCCCATATCGAGGGCCGGCAGCGTGAGCTCGGATACGCTGCTGCATCTCCCAACGGCCTTCATCACAGCGCCCTTTCCGTCTCTCTCGATCTCTATCAAGGCTACAACCTCGAGGTCGAGTCGGGCGGCAAGGTGAATCAGCAGCGATTCTGCGCTTTGCGGCTCAAAGACGCCGGTTTCAAGCAGATTAGCCAGATCAATATGAGATTGCTGTTTCTGGCTGCGGGTCCTCATCAGACCCTTGAGTCCGGGCAGTGATAGCATGACCCTCCCCATTGCCATTGGTACGGACACAGATGTTCCTTACCCTTATGCTTCGGCGCGTCCGGGGAGTCTCTTTAGGGTATGGGGG
>JAUXGG010000152.1 GCA_030622265.1 Candidatus Eiseniibacteriota bacterium | reverse complement strand
TCGGGCAACCACATCTGGGACCGCAGGGAATTCGTGCCCATGCTGGACTCGATGGATGCGGTCTTAAGGCCGCTTAACTACCCGAAGGGAGTGCCCGGCAAGGGCTGGGGTATCTTCGAGGCCCGTGGAGGCAGGCGGGTGTGTGTGATGAACCTCATCGGACGCGTTTTCATGAAGCCTCTCGATTGTCCTTTCACCGTGGCTGACGACCTGCTCTCGAAGATACATAACGTGGTCACTATCGTGGACATGCACGCGGAGGCAACCAGTGAGAAAGTCGCCATGGGATGGTATCTGGACGGGCGAGTCTCCGCCGTCCTTGGCTCTCATACCCACGTGCAGACCGCTGATGAGAGGGTTCTTCCCGGGGGTACCGCCTATATCACCGATGCGGGAATGACCGGTCCCTTCAACTCAGTCATCGGTGTCGAGACGGATGCGATCATCAAGCGGTTCCTGACGGGAATTCCCAACCGCTTCGATCAGGCCGTGGGTGATGTCAGGCTGAACGGCGTGGTGATCTCGATAGACAGCAAGTCCAGGAAAGCAACGGGCATAGAGAGGATTCAGCGGCCCGTCAACCTGGAGGAAGGATAGATCTGGAGGGAGCCTAGATGCCGGCGACGCTACTTAAGGGCAAGCCTCTCGCAAGGAAGATCGAAGAAGAGGTTGCCAGCGAGGTAACCGAACTCAGGCAGAAGGGCATCACGCCCCGCTTAAGCGTGGTGCTCGTGGGGGAGAATCCTGCTTCCCGCGTCTATGTCGGAAGCAAAGAGAAGGCCTGCAAGAGGGTCGGTATCGAATCGGAGACCTTCACCCTGCCGGAATCCACGACCCAGGCCGAACTCCTGAAAGTGGTCGGGGCACTTAATGACAACACCGCGGTGCACGGGATACTCGTGCAGCTGCCCCTGCCCGGGGGCCTGGACGCCGACGAGGTGCTCGAGACCCTGGACCCGGCCAAGGACGTCGATGGCTTTACGCCCGCCAACATGGGCAAACTCCTGCTCGGGTTTCCCTATACGGTGGCCTGCACGCCTGCAGGAATACTCGCAATCATGGACCACTACGATGTCCCCGTTGAGGGTTCGGATGTCGTCATAATAGGAAGAAGCAATATAGTTGGTAAGCCCCTGGCCGCCCTTCTCATGCAGAAGGCCAAGGGAAGGAACTGCACGGTCACCGTGTGCCATTCCAGAACCAGGAACCTGACAAGTTATACCGGCCAGGCCGATATCATCGTTGCCGCGATGGGGAGCCCGAAATTTCTGAAGGCCGGCATGGTGCGGCCGGGTTGTGTGGTGATAGATGTCGGGATAAACCGCGTGAAGGACGATTCCGCTGTTAGGGGGTACACTCTGGTGGGAGACGCCGACTTCGGTGAGCTCGAGAACGTCGCTTCATTCATAACGCCGGTCCCGGGAGGCGTGGGTCCTCTGACCGTCGGTATGCTACTCAAGAACACTGTTAAGACGGCGAGGTTCTGTGGATGTCCTCAATAGACGCTGCGATCGGGGGAGGGCACGTCTACAGCGTCTCAGAGATTACTTCCAGGATAAAGGCCCTGATCGAGGGGCGCTATCCCGAGGTATGGATCGTGGGCGAGGTGTCCAACTGCTCACATCACTCATCGGGACACACCTATTTCACGCTTAAGGACGAGCGCGCCCAGATCCGCTGCGTTCTCTTCAGCGGAAACGCCCGCCGGATAACCTTGAAACTCCAGGATGGATTGAAGGTCTATGCCCAGGGGAAAGTCACGGTTTACGAAAGGCAGGGCCAGCATCAGCTTATCGTGAGTAACCTGCTTCCGCTGGGCCGGGGCGAACTCTATATCGCATTCGAGAAGCTGAAGGAGAAACTGGAAAAGGAAGGTCTTTTCGCTCCGGAGCGAAAGCGCAGGCTGCCGGAGTTCCCGGCGAGGCTAGCAGTCGTGACCTCACCCACGGGGGCCGCCGTCCGGGATGTGATCAAGTCGGCTACCAGGATTCACGCCGGCGTGGAGATCGTCGTCTACCCGGTGCGTGTTCAGGGAGATGGGGCATGCGAGGAGATCGCCGAGGCAATCCGGGATCTCAATCAAGTGGGAGATTTCGATGTCATAATCTTAGCGCGTGGGGGCGGGTCACTCGAGGACCTCTGGGCGTTTAATGAAGAGGTGGTGGCAAGGGCCATAGCGGCTTCTTCGATACCCCTGGTGTCTGCCGTGGGGCATGAGATAGATTTCACGATCGCGGACTTTGTGGCCGACTTGAGGGCGCCCACGCCGACGGCTGCACCGGTCGTTGTCCTCGAGGGCTATGTCGACCTTGCCGTGAGGTTGGACGGACTCAGGCAGCGGGCAGGCGCCGCGGTGGGCGGAAGGCTCGATCGCTATGCCGGCTACCTGGAGAGCCTCAAGACCCACTATGGCTTAAGAGGCCTGCGGGACCGGGTCGCCTCTTCGATGCAGGAAGTGGATGAGGCGCTGGCGCGCGCCCGGCGTTCCACCGAGGGCAATCTGGACGGAAACGGTGCGCGGCTTGCAGCTCTTAGGGCAAAGTTGGATGCCTTAAGCCCGCTTGCAACCCTCGATCGCGGGTATTCCATTTGCTTTCGCGAGGGTACGCCCGAGATAGTCAGGGACGTCCGGCAGATCGATAAGGGTGACCGCCTGCGGATTCGCTTCTCGAGGGGGGCCGCGATTTCCACGATTGATGCTACCGATGATGCTACGGAGGAGGATGGGTCGGATGAGTAGGATGAGCTTCGAAGAGTCCATGAAGAGGATCGAGGAGATCGTCAGCGAACTCGAGAAGGGAGAGATTCCGCTCGAGGCCTCGCTCGACCGCTTCGAGGAAGCCGTCAAACTGGCGAGAGCCTGCCAGATGAAACTCGAGAAGGCGCAGGAGAGAATCTCAAAGCTGGTCAAGAGCGAAGATGGTTTTACGCTTGAACCTCTGGATGAATCAAGCGAAGATTGACCTTAGATGATGAGCGAATGTATGAGTTTTGACCTGAGAAGCTATATGGATGCCAGGAAGGCGGAGGTCGAGGAAGCTCTGGACCGCTATCTGCCTGCCGAGGGAACCTATCCGGAGAGCCTGCACAAGGCGATGAGGTACAGCGTCTTCAGTGGAGGCAAGAGGTTCCGTCCGATCCTGTGCCTGGCGAGTTTCGGAGCGTCCGGGGGAAAAGGCCCGGGCATGATGCCGGTCGCTTGCGCAATCGAGATCATCCATACCTACTCCCTTATTCATGACGACCTTCCATGCATGGACGACGATGACCTGAGGCGGGGCAGGCCCACCAATCACAAGGTATTCGGTGAGGCGATCGCCGTCCTGGCCGGAGACGCTCTCCTGACGCACGCAATTGAGCTGGTAGTGACTGTTGCCGGCCCTGAACTGGGCTGTGAGTCCTGCCTCCGCGTGCTGGAGGACATCACCCGTGCCATTGGCGTGGACGGCATGGTCGCGGGACAGGTCGTCGACATGGAGAGCGAGGGGAAACCGGCCGGCGAAGAGACCGTAAGTTACATCCACTCCCGGAAGACCGGAGCGTTGATCACCTCCACGGCCAGGTGCGGGGCCATAGCTTCCGGAGCGGATGAGGCCATGATCAAGAGAATGGCAGCCTATGGCGAGAAGGTAGGCCTTGCTTTTCAGATTACGGATGACATACTTGATGTTGAAGGGGGTTTCGGGGAGCTTAAGTCTGGTGCAGGCCTTGACAGCCAGAAGCAGAAGGCCACGTATCCCAGCGTTCACGGCCTGGAACGGTCGAAGACCATTGCCGCAGGGCTGATTGCGGAGGCCAGAGACATAGTCGCGGACCTCGGGGAGGCGGGGCTCTCTTTGATGGGCCTGGCCGACCTGGTAGTCAACCGTGTTTCATCAGGAGGTAGGTCGTAACGCCGTACCTGAATGACATAAACTGCCCCGCCGACCTTAAGAAGCTCCCCATGGAGGAGCTTCCGTCCCTGGCTCAGGAGATAAGGGACCATATCATCTCCACCGTATCAACCACAGGCGGGCACCTCGCCCCGAGCCTGGGTGTGGTCGAACTGACCCTCGCGATCCACTATTGTTTGGATTCACCGCGCGACAGGATAGTCTGGGACGTCGGCCACCAGGCCTACGCACATAAGATTCTCACAGGCAGGAGAGACGCGTTCAAGACTCTGAGGATGAAGGATGGCATAAGCGGTTTCCCGAAGATAACTGAAAGCGAGTATGACGCTTTCGGGACCGGACACGCCAGCACCTCGATCTCCGCGGCGCTCGGTTTCGCGTGTGCGAGGGATCTTGCGGGTGACGACTACAGGGTCCTGGCCGTTATCGGGGACGGAGCCCTGACAGGCGGCATCGCCTTCGAGGGCTTCAACCAGGCCGGGCACCTGAAGAAAGACATGATCGTGATCCTGAATGAGAACAGGATGTCCATCTCCCGCAATGTGGGCGCCATGAGCCAGTATCTTACAAGACTGATCTCCGCCCCGGTCTACCGGAGATTCGAGGCCGACGTGTGGGAGCTGTTGGGCAAGATCCCCACTTTCGGCGGAAAGGCCCAGAGCCTGGGCGGACGCATAAAGGAGAGCCTCAAGAACCTGGTCGTCCCGGGTATCCTTTTTGAAGAGCTCGGCTTCAGGTACTATGGACCGGTCGACGGCCACAATGTTGAGCAGCTCATAAGCGTGCTGGACCACGTCAAGAACTTCAGCGGCCCGCAGCTGGTGCATGTTGTGACAACGAAGGGAAAGGGCTACCGCCATGCCGAGAAGGACGCGAGCAAGTTCCACGGCATCGGGTCCTTTGACAAGAAGACCGGGATACTCGAGAAGAGCTCCGGCCACCCATCCTATACGCAGGTCTTCGGGCGAACCATTGTGGAGCTTGCCAGGAAGCATGATAACTTGGTCGCCATAACCGCGGCCATGCCGGACGGGACGGGACTGACCGCATTCAGGGAGGAGTTTCCCGACCGGTTCTTCGATGTGGGGATTGCCGAGCAGCACGCCGTGACCTTTGCGGCCGGGCTTTCCAGGGCGGGTTTCAAGCCTGTGGTGGCCATCTACTCCACGTTTCTTCAAAGAGCGTATGACCAGATCATTCATGATGTTGCCCTCCAGGGCCTGAACGTGGCCTTCGCCGTGGACAGGGGAGGTGTGGTGGGAGAGGATGGCCCCACGCATCACGGGACATATGACCTGAGCTACCTGCGCCAGATACCGAACCTGGTGGTGATGGCGCCCAAGGATGAGAACGAGATGCGGCACATGGTGGCCACGATGGTTGAATACAAGGCCGGCCCCGTGGCCGTCAGGTA
>JAUXGG010000155.1 GCA_030622265.1 Candidatus Eiseniibacteriota bacterium | reverse complement strand
GCTTTGTGAATTCACAAAGCGGTACCTGACCCCAGGGTTGTGAATTTGCAGATAAGAGAGCCAAGTAGAGAGCCGCCCTCCTCATGAGGAGGGCGACTCTTTCTAGCAGCGGTTACCTCGCGAGAATCAGTTTCCTGGTAACCATCTTGTCCCCGGCAAGCACCCGGTAGAAATAGATGCCGCTCGAGAGAGGTTCCCCGTTATCACTGGTTCCGTCCCAGGTGATCATATAGGATCCGGGACCCACATCATTGTTGACCAGGGTCCTTACCCTCTGCCCCCTCATATTGTAGACGCTGAAGGTGACGCTGGCCGCTTCAGGCAGGCGCAGTGAGAAGTGCGTCGTCTCAGTAAACGGGTTGGGTTGGGCGCCGGAGACGAAGAAGTCTCCCGGCACGCCGACGGCGAGGATCTCGCGATCATTCGCGGTCGGCGCGATGCAGTTGGTGTTAACGCCCTGGGTGTCATCCCAGTAGTATCCCGTCATAACGATTGAATCGACGGTGAAACAGAAATCCTGGGTGGGCGACTTCACATTGTCGGAACGCACCGTGCACTTGCCATCCGGACCGGTGGTGCACTGATCGGTGTCCGAAGTAGCGCCAGACCAGTGGCCGGTAACGACAACCCCTTCGATACCTGCGCCGGTCGCGTCCGCGACCACCTCGGGGGTGGCTGTCGCATAGCGATTGACCCCGGCTCTTCCGGCAACCATGGCAAGCGAATTGACGTACATCGGCTGCTCAACCGACTCCAGGATCGTGAAGTAGCCGTTTGACTGATCGACGTCGGAGTTGCCGACGCCGTCATATACGGTAATCCGCACCAGGCACTGGGTCGAAGGTGTATTCGGCACAGTCCAGTTATGTGAACCCGGATTGCCCGAAAGATCAGCCACGTCATGCCAGTTGGAGCCGGCATCATAGGTATAATCGATGTCGCACGAAGTGACCCCGATATTGTCGGTGGCGTTCCAGGTGATGGTCTGGCCCGACCCCGCCTGCCAGCTCTCACCGCCGTCAGGCGAGATTACCGTCACGACCGGTGGCTCCGGATCGGGGATCGTGGAGCATTCGACGTACATCTCGTCGATGAAGATCTCGTCGAGATCGTAATGCCGTCTTACCCTGTCCGTATCCTGGACCCTGAAGTACACGGTCCCGCTGACCGAGGCCGGCATCGAGGCGGAGTAGACCATGTCACTCGTGGAGGTGACTGTCACCAGATTGGTGTAAGTGACATCATCGGTCGAATAGGTGAAGACGAAGTTATCTCCGTCGAGGCTCGTACTCTGGTGCGCCTCGACAAAGAAGGTGACCGATGAGCCGCCTGTTACGTTCACGGTCCACTTGTGTTCCAGGTAGCTGTACTGCTTGTTGGGCCTTTCGTCGTTGAGCCGCTCCAGGATTGACTCATAGACATTGTCACTGGCGTGGGTGTCGAGATAGCCACCGGAGACCGTTCCGGCCACGGGAATGTCCTGGCCGGCATAGTTCCGCACGATCTGAACCGTTGCCACATGGATGTAGCCGGTCTTGACCTCGACATCCGATCCGCACGGGCCTGTTACGGTCAGGCTCACGGTGTAGTCACCTTCGTTGGCATACTCATAAGTCGGATTCTGCGCCGTGGAAGTACCACCGTCTCCGAAGTCCCAGTCCCAGGAAGTCACATCGCCCGTGGACTGGTCAAAGAAGTCGACCGTAAGCGGCGCGTCACCGCTGGTTGGGGTACCATAGAAGTCAGCAATCGGCGGGCCATCGACCTGAACACAGCCCGGCTTGGTCTCGGTATCCGAACCATTTGCCCCCGACACGGTGAGGCTCACGGTATAGGTGCCTGGGTTATTGTACTGGTAGCTCGGGTTCTGTGCGGTGGAGGTGCCGCCGTCCCCGAAGGTCCAGTCCCAGGTATCGATCTCACCGGTGGAGAGATCGGTGAAGTCGACCGTCAGTGGTGCGCACCCTGAGGCCGGGTTCCTGCTGAATTCCGCGACCGGCGGAGTGCCGCCATATGTGAGAGCAGCGTAAGCGTCAATGCGGCCATGCCCGTAGTACTGGTCCCAGCCGGCGGTGCCCAGGTCGACGACTGTCTCATGGAGGATGGTACGGATACTCTCAATACCCGTCTGGCCGTTTGCGATCATCATGGCAACGAGCGCCGCGGCATGTGGACATGCCATCGAGGTCCCGTCATAGAACCAGTAACCGAAGTCCGTGGGATCCGAGAGCTGCTCCGGCGGACCAGGGTCATGGCCTGTGAAAGTCATCTGGAGAACGCCGTCGCCATAGGTATCGCCGTTCTGGTCCACGTCCATGTCACCACCGGGGGCGCAGATTTCTATATCCGAGCCATACTGGGAATAGCTCGGGCGGGCATCGTCATACCTGGTTGCACCCACCGCGATCACCTCGGGGTAGGCCGCGGGGTAAGATACCTGGTTGGCTCCCGCGTTTCCGGTGGACCCGAGGAGCACAACACCGGCATCGTACGCATATGTGATGGCATTGGCAACCGTGGGTCCGGGGTTGTAGCCGGGTACCCAGCCCAGGCTCATGTTGATAACCTGGGCGCCGTTATCCGCTGCCCAGTAAAGACCGTCGGCCAGGGACTGTGCCGTCCCTGAGCCCGAGTAGTCCAGAACCTTGACCGGCATGAGAGAGCAATCGAAGGCCATCCCTGCAACACCGGCGCTGTTGTTGGTGACCTGGGCCACGGTGCCGGACACGTGGGTGCCGTGGGCCCCGTTGTCATTGGGATGACTGTCATTGTTGATGAAGTCATAGCCTGCGACGAATGATGTCCCATCGAGCTCCGGAGCCAGCACATACTGGGTTACACCCGACTGAACGGTGTCGAGCTCATAGGAGGGGATGGTGTAATTCTCATATGCGATCCCGCTGTCGAGAATACCCACGATGACGCCTGACCCTGTTGAGATGTCCCAGGCCTGCGGCATGTTGATCTTGGGGAAATGCCACTGGTAGGAGTAGTACGGATCATTCGGTGTCATGAAGGCATGGCAGATGGTATTGAGCTCGGCATACTCGACACCGGGATCGTTCTCGAGCTGCGACACCAGCGCTTGCTCATCGGTGCCGGGAGGTAACTTCAGCCGCTTGACCCCGCCGCGGTGAATCGAAACCACTTCGGTGCCCAGACGATCATGAATCTCAGCCATCTGGTAGTCGGCAATCCCCATCTTGAATTTGACCAGCACCTCGCCGCGCACGTATTCGACTTCGCCCGTGCGTGCCATTCGCTGGGATAGTGGCAGGGAGTGGAGCTCTTCTGCCTGGAGTGCGGTCGCAAGCAGGGTAAAGGTGAGAGAGAGAACAAGTCCTAACAAGAAGCGTTTCTTCATTTCATTACCTCCGTGGATTCCCGTGGGTTGAGGAATGCGAAGAACCTTCATTATTGAAAACTGCGAAACAGGGTCCAACTCGCCGTTCCGGTATCACCTCCTCAAGAAAGATAGGATTCACCCTTGATAAACAGGAGAGACCCAGGATGACATCACCTCCCCGCCAGGCCTCGATGTACATCCATACAGGTAGAGTATGAATCTGGCATTCGACTTACGCGAGGCAGATTAGACCACACCCGCCGGGATCTGGCAAGAACTAAGTATCTTGACCTTGTTTTGCGGATTACGCGGGCAAATTCAGCATGTGTTCCGGTTTTCACAAGCCCGAGCTCAATTTCTGCACACTGGTGAAACCGGTGGCCGATCTCCTGAAAGTCCCGGAGGATGAGACCCAGGTAGTCTTCATAATCGATGCGGCCGCCTGGGTCGATATCCGCGACTGAAAGGCGCTTTCCAGGCCCGCCGGGGCCTTTCCCCGCCTCACCCGGGCCTTTCCCCGCCTCACGCCGCCCCCGAAGGCAGTTGATATTGGAAACTGGAAATGGTAAGATATTTGGTAACAATAGGGATGCTCGTTTGTTAACTGAAAGGAGGGCCTAATGCGCCTGGTCGTATTGCTGGCAGCCGTGATGCTGCTGACACTGACCCTCCCCGTGTTTGCGGCTCAGCGTATGGTGGTGTGGGAATACTTCACCAGCTCCACCTGAGGTGGCTGCAAGGACATCAAGGATACATTAGAGGTAATTCTTGATGAGTACACGGGGCAGGTTGTCCCGATTGCGTATCACACATGGTGGCCGGGGGGCGGTGATCCATTCTATCACTGGAATCCCCTCGCGTGCAGTCTAAGGGTCGTTGACTATGGCGGTGTCGCGCCCTGGACCGCATATTACTACACACCGAGCATGAGGTACGACGGGAAGTACATTAAAGACCCGTCTGATGGTTTTCCTACCTATGACGCGTACTACTCGTGGGTGAGATCTACGTTTGACAGTCTGCTTACGATCACGAGCCCGGTGCGGATCGATGTTCTCTACAATACGATCACAGCAGATTCGGACTCGGTCTATGTGAGCTTCGATGTCGTGGTGGAAGACAGCATGAACTTCAACACCACGATGCGTGTGGCGGTGACAGAGTGGAAGCACAGGTACCCATACCCCATCGGGGCACAGGATGATGCTTTCAGGGAGTGGATAAAGGATGATCTCCCGGACAGCGTGGGATGGAGCTTCGGCCCCATGTTCCCGGGCCACACGATGCATTTCGATTTGGCATATGAGATCGCCAGTGAGTACAGGGCGGACAGGGTGGTCACAAACGTCTTCATCCAGCGAAACGGGACCAGGAAGATGCAGCAAGGCTGGAGCGGTGTGCCTGTCCCGTCCTCGTCGCGTGTGGATATTGTCGAGGTGCCCGAAGACGCCATTCTGGGGCGCAGCTCGCCCAACCCGTTCGTCGAGAACACCGATATCTCGTTCAATGTGAAGCGGCCCGGAAAGGTCAGCCTGGGTGTCTATACGCTTACGGGCAGACTGGTCACCGAGCTTGTGAACGGCTATGCGGAAGTTGGACCACAGTCGGTCGCCTGGGACGGAAAAGACAGGTTCGGTCAGGATGTGGCCAGCGGGGTCTACTATTATATCTTGGAGACTGAGAATGCCTCGCAGGCAGGCAAGATGATCCGGCTTCGTTAGTCTTTTTGCTGGTATTGCGGGGGCACTGGTTGCCCCCGCTTCTATATCTTCTTGATTCTAACGAAGATACGGCAACCAGACTCGAGAGCGATGGCCGGTTTGGGCCTGTTTTGTTAGATAGCTTTTGGGAGCTCTGGCCAGAGGAGGGATGAAGTGGGAGGTATGACAGGGATGAGGCTGGTGACGACGATGACCTTGCTGGTT
>JAUXGG010000360.1 GCA_030622265.1 Candidatus Eiseniibacteriota bacterium | reverse complement strand
GGAAGGGCTTTAGCCCAACTGACCTGATAATCATTCGGAGGCGCCTCCCGAGCATTCCAAGCGAAGGTTATCGCTGTTATGCTTGGTGTGGACCATCACCCAGAGGCAACGGAGGTGTACTGGCAGCCCTGGCCCGAGTGGATGGATCACGTCCCCGGGACGCCGCCGCCGGGGCTTGACCCTGAAATGCCTCGCTCCACGGCCATCAAATAGATAAGCAGACATGTGTTCTGCCCGGCCACGCAAGAAATATCTTGACTACTGCACATTTGTGCAGTACCCTGGACCCATGCAGAAAAAACAGCGCATCTACGAGTATATCAAGGCTGAAATAGACCTCAGCGGTCTCCCTCCCACCATACGCGAGATCGGAAAGAGATTTAACATTTCATCAACCAACGGTGTTCGATACTTCCTCGAGAAGCTGGAAGAAGATGGATTGATAAAGAGAAGCTCGAGGACGGCAAGAGGGATCCGGGTGGTGGAGATGGAGCATGCGGGCCGGGGATGCAGGGTACCCCTTCTGGGCAGGGTCCCTGCGGGGAAGCCGTCGTTCTCGGAGGAATACATTGAAGACTTCTTGATCGTCGACGAGAAAACCGCGGGAGGCGAGGGTGCCTTTGCTGTCCGTGTCAGCGGAGACAGCATGATAGGCGCGGGAATAAACGACGGTGACATAGCGATAGTGAACCCTAATCCCAGGCCGCACAGCGGAGAAATCGTCGTGGCGCTTATCGAAGATGAAGTAACCCTGAAGAGATTCGTAAAGAGGAGAGGGAAGGTGTTCCTCAAGCCCGAAAATGACCTCTATCCCGACATCAACTTGACGGACCTTGGCCATGACAGAATCAGTATTCTCGGTACGGTCAAGTCGATAGTCCGCAGGTTTTCCTGATGGACAAACTGTTCTTTCATCTGGACATGGATGCATTCTTTTCCTCTATAGAGCAGCTGTCCAATCCTAATCTTGCCGGGAAGCCGGTGATCGTTTGCGGAAACCCGGACAGCAGGAGTGTTGTCTCGACGGCTTCTTACGAAGCCAGGAAATACGGATTGAGATCGGGGATGCCTGTCGGGCGGGCAAGGAAACTCTGTCCGGATGGTATTTATGTAACGGGCAACCCCAGAAAGTATGTATACACGTCTGTTAAGATACTCGGCTTGCTGAGGGAGTTTACCTCACGCCTTGAGCCCGTCAGCGTGGATGAGGCGTTCCTCGAGTTCGAGGGCCTTAAGATCGAAGATGCCCTCCGGGTTGCGAGGAACATAAAGCAAGAGATAAGCGACAGGCTCGGCCTCACGTGTTCAATCGGTATAGGAAGGAACAAGATAACCGCGAAGATGGCATCAGACATAGACAAGCCCGACGGGCTCACGGTTATTGAGCCCGATGAGTTTCTTGGCTATTTTGGGGACAGGGGTGTTGGAGTTCTCTGGGGTGTCGGGGAGAAGACCACATATAAGCTGAACAATATCGGCATCATGACGGTGCGGGAGCTTGCCCGGGTTCCCGAGGACACCCTGAGGAATCTTTTCGGGGAATACGGTTCCTATCTCAAGATGACCGCAAATGGTGTTGACGAGTCCCCTTTGGTTCCATACTTCCAGGGAGCTGAACCCAAGTCCATCGGCCACGAGCATACCCTGTCTTCAGATACCTCCGACCGTGCCTGCCTTCTCTCATGTCTGCTCAGGATGTCGGAGCAGGTTGGAAGGAGAATGAGGAAGGACGGTTACGTGGGGGATACGGTCACGGTAAAGATCAGGTTCGGTGACTTCAGGACGATTACCCGGCAAAGGAAAGTGGATAAGTATTTCGATAATGACAAGCAGCTCTTCGAGATAGCCAGGACGCTGTTTATCGGGAATTGCGAAGAGCGTGATATAAGACTTATTGGGGTGAGCATCTCTGGGTTGGCCAAGAGAGCATTGGTCATGATGGACCCCATTTTCCCTGAGGATATCAGAGGACAAGACTGTGTCAGGGTCGTTGACTCCATAAGAGATCGCTTTGGTGAAGATTCGATAGCGCGAGGCGCTTCGATGAGGTACCGATAACCGACAAGGCACCAGACATCGACATGGAAAAGACCACCACGATTACGGATTTCATAGAGAATATCAGGTCCTCTGCGGGTTACAGGGGCCAGATCGCTTATGTCAAGGAGCTATCAGCGCGGGAAGCGGTATACCGGGAGCCCCGTTGTTCCATCTCTCCTGTCATAAGGGAAGCTCTTTCACAGATGGGTATCACCTCGCTCTATTCCCACCAGGCAGAGGCCCTGGACCTCATCTCCGAAAGCAGGAACGCCGCTATCGTTACCTCAACCGCGAGCGGCAAGACGATATGCTACAATATACCCGTCGTTGAGGCCCTGCTGGCCGACAAGGAGTCGACCGCCCTCTTCCTGTTCCCGACCAAAGCTCTCGCCCAGGACCAGCTGAGGGGACTTGGTAACTTCTGTTCACTTGTTCCGGACCTGGCCGGCGTGGTGCGGGCCGGGACCTATGACGGGGATACTCCCAGGGAGACGCGGAGGAAGCTTAAGAGCGAAGCCAACGTGATTCTCACGAATCCCGACATGCTTCACCAGGGCATTCTCCCCTATCACTCACGCTGGAACCGGTTCTTCTCCCGGCTGCGCTATGTCGTGATCGATGAGATGCATACCTACAGGGGAATTTTCGGTTCCAATGTGGCCAATGTGCTTCGCCGCCTGAGGCGCGTGCTTGCCCACTACGGGTGCCATCCGGTATTTATCCTGTGCTCCGCGACCATTGCCAATCCGGGCGAGCTCGCGGAGTCCCTGATAGGGGATTCCTGTGAGGTCGTCAGAGAGGACGGGTCCCCGCACGGACCCAAGCTCTTCGTGCTCTGGAACCCCGCCTTCCTGGACTCACACCGGATGGAACGCAGGAGCTCCAATGTTGAAGCTCACGAGCTTATGGTCGGATTGATGGAAGCCGGTATACAGACTATAACTTTCACCAAGGCAAG
>JAUXGG010000304.1 GCA_030622265.1 Candidatus Eiseniibacteriota bacterium | reverse complement strand
GTGATCCGATTCCCGATGATGTCTCAGGGCGGCTTCAGGAGGCGCTTGCGGAGACGGTTGAGCGAGCTTGCCGAAAACCCACCAAGAAGTCTGCCGCTTGCGGCAAGTCCACCGCCAAGCCTGCCAGGGCCCGGGCCGTCAAGGTGAAGAAAAAGACCGGCTCGGCTCCCGCCAAGCGCCGGAAGCCTGCGGGAAAGCCCAAGAAAAAGCTCACAGCAAAGCCCAAGAAAAAGCCCACAGCAAAGCCCAAGAAGTAAGTGGGTAGCCTGCAGTATCTGACTTGAGTGTTTTTCTTGCCGGGGTCTACCTGCGCGCATCCTCGAGCCGTTGCCTGGCTCCCTGATGTTGGGGATTGATGGACAGCGCAGTCTCCCAGGCCCGGATCGCTTCCTGCCTGTGTCCCAGCTCGTAAAGGGCGTCACCCATATGGAAGTGGGCCTGGAAGAACGCCGGAGCCAGTTCGAGGCACTGCCTGTAATGCTCGATGGCGCGTTCCCAGTTGCGCTCGGCCGCATAGGTGAAACCCAGGTTGCAGATGCCGTGAGGGCGGGTTGGGAAGAGCTCGATCGCCCTCTCGAACTCATGCCGGGCATCCGCGATCTTGCCCTCTGACAGGTACACACCGCCCAGCGCATTTCGTAATCCGTAGTCATCCGGGTCGATCTTAAGAGCTTGCTGGTAAGCTTCCTTGGCTTCACCTGCCATCTTCAGGGTTGAGTAGGTTGTTCCCAGCCGGTAGAGGATGCCGGCATCGCCCGGGAGGATCTCGCGGGCGTCAAGGAAGTGCTGTAGGGCATCCGCGGGCTTTCCCCGGCGAAGGTACAGCTCGCCCATCGTGACATGTGGATCGGGAAGATCGGGCCTTAGCTCCAGCGCACGCTCGAGATTGACCAGGGCCTCATCGAACCTGCCCTCGGAGACATACCGCACCCCGAGACTGTAGGCTGTCCCATAGCCACCCCGGCCTGTCTGGGCGGCCCTCTCGAGGGCGGCTATCGCTGCGTCGATACTCTCAATTGAATGCAGGGCCGCCGGGTTTCCGGGGTCCATGTCCAGGACCTTCCGGTACTGAGCTCTCGCACGTCCGTCTTCGCCGAGCGCCCTGTGTATGTGACCTCCGATTATGTTGGATGATGCGAGAAATGTCCTCATGGCCCGTTGGGCAACAAAGGCCGAATCCATCCCGGCCTCCTCGATACCGGACATGTAACGAAGCGGATTGGGCCTGAGGGCCAGCATGGCCTCGATGTTCTCGCTCAGGTAGGGCTTGGCGCTGCCTCGCCGGGCTATGCCGAATTCCAAGATCGGATGGTCATCCGAGTGTCTCGGCACATCCCCGCAGAACCTCTTCACGGCCTCGCCGTCGGCCAGGAGGCATGAAGCCAGGGTAAACGGATCATCTATGAATATGGTCGCCAGGTCGTTTCTTATTACCGAATCCTCGAAGGCCCGCTCGAACTTCGCCAGATCGATGTCCAGCGGGGCATCCTTTCTTCCTGCAATCAGCGCGTGCTGTGAGAAGGTCATGTAGCAGTACCATACCGACATGTCAGGGAAGACATCGTAGAAGGCCTTGAGGGCTACCCTGAGATCATAAGGACTCAGGTCGAGCGGAAGCCAGCAGGTGGCGACTCCTCCCGGCTTGAGCCTGTCCCGGACGGCCTTGAAGTGGTCATAGCTATACAGGGCCGATGCCCCGCCGGTTCCGGGGTAGATCGAATCCGTCATTATGATGTCATACTCCTTATCGGTAAGGAGCACGTAGTTCTTGCCGTCCATGATGATCACGTTCACGTCGGGGCGGTCGAATGCGAGTTTGTTAATCGAGCTGAAGAAGCGTCTTGAGGCTTTGATCACGTCCTTGCAGATCTCGATACCATCGATTATGGCGGCATTGTGCAGGGTGAGGATATGAAGAGTCTCCCCGCTGCCGAACCCGATGTGGGCCACGCGCTCCCTCCCATCCGCAAGCAGGATCGGAAGATGTCCCTGCAGCTTCTGGGTCACACGCCGCATGTCACTGGTTCCCGCCACATTGACCCCGTCTATTGCAATGAGGTCATAGCCGGGATAGCGATGGATGGTCACGGTTCCGCTGACGCCTTCCCTGAAATAGAGAAGCTCGCTGCCCGTCTCCTTGATATTGAAAGTCCGGGCAAATACCGATGGTTTAAGGACGAATGCGAATATCGACAGGCCCACCAGGGCGCTGACCGATACGCCAATCCAGAATCTTCTGTTCGCGCGGCAGGAGAAGAGAAAAATACCGGCACCGACATTGAACGCTGCAAGCAGGGCGATGGCTCTTGCGCTTCCCAGGGCAGGTACCAGTATGAAACCTGCCATCAGCGATCCCGCGACGGCCCCGAGAGTGTTGAAGAAGTAGATTCTCCCCACGGACTCCGATACTCGGTTCTTCCTCGTGTAGATTCTCGTCACCACGGGAAACGCCGCGCCCATGAAGAAGGATGGAATGAGCATTATGAGCGCCGCCTGGAGGAACCCGGCCCCCCTGAGGCGGAACAAGTCGCCCCCGGAGTCCCTGAGATCCAGGTACTCATGGGCGAGATCAAGCCTTGAGAGGAAGTAGATGGAGCCTAAGGCAGCCAGCCCGATCAGGATCTCCACGGCCCCGAAGACATCAGTGGGGCGCTTGAAGCGGTCCGCGACCCGCGATGAAACGAAACTGCCAAGCGCGATTCCCACGAGAAACGTCGTGAGCATCAGGCTGAAGGCGTGGGTGGTCGCGCCCAGGGAAAACACCAGCACTTTCGTGTAGATCACCTCGTAGGCCAGGGCCGCGCCGCCGGAGATCGCGATGGCAAGAAGCACTGCGAAGCCGACATATCGCGGCAACGGCGCCTGCCCGGGGGCAGTCTGCGCCGGCGTAGTCTGCTCGGGGGCGGTCTGCTCGGGGGCGGTCTGCTCGGGGGTGGTCTGCTCACCGGCCGCTGCCTCACCGGCCTCATTCTCCCGGACCTCCTCGCTTGATCGCCCCGCCGATACGGCCACTACACCCACCAGGATGCTGATCGCGGCGGCCAGGTATACCGAGGATGAAACTCCAAAAAGTTCAAGGAGGATGAAGCCCGTTGCGAAGGACCCGATGACCGCTCCGAACGTGTTCAGAGCATAAAGAGCCCCGATGGTCTTCCCCAGCTTCGCGAACTCTCTTCCCGCAAACTTGCTCAAGACGGGCAGGGTACCGCCCATCAGGGTTGTCGGAATCAGGATCACCAGGAAGGACAGGAAAAAGCGCAGCATGGCCACGGGAAGCGGCCGCTGCCCCAGGCCCGTGAACACAAAGGCATAGATCCCGTAGAGATTGCCTATGATCAGGGGCATGAAGAGCGCATATATGCCTATCAGCAGCTCGATCACGCCGTAAACCAGTATGGGGCGCTTGAATCTATCGGCCATTCTGCCCAGGATGATGCTTCCAAGAGCCAGCCCGGCCATGAAGGCCGCGAGAACGGTGCTGACCGCGTGGGTGG
>JAUXGG010000215.1 GCA_030622265.1 Candidatus Eiseniibacteriota bacterium | reverse complement strand
TGCCTGTAGTTCTCTCCTCGCTGTCGGGTCCATCGGAGGCCTGGGCGCAGGCCGACCGTACAGATCTCATGCAGCAGAGCGACCACAAGCGCAGGACTGAGAACCGGACAAAGCCGGAGCCTGTACAGCAGCAGATGGCAGGCGTCGTGCCTTCCGAGGCCGGGGCGGGTGATGAGGATTACCTGGTCCTGGTGATTCTCGTGGCTTCGGTCGTGATCCTTGCTTTCGTCGCAACCCGCGGGAAGAAGTTCAGGCTGCGGCTCTAGGATCCCGGTTCAAGTCTCCGATTCTAAGACTCCAGCTCACTCGAGGGACACCACTTCTCTATATTGCAGATGTGGCACAGCGGTTTCCTCGCCTTGCAGACCTCGCGTCCGTGAAGCACAATCATGAAGGAGAAGTCGCTCCACACTTTCCGGGAGAGAACATCCATGAGGTCGTGTTCGATCTTTACCGGGTCCTTCTCCCGGGTAAATCTGAGCCGGTTGGCGATCCTGATCATGTGGGTATCCACGATTATGCCCGGCGTATCGTAGGCGCCGGCCAGAACCACATTGGCGGTCTTCCTGCCCACGCCGCGGAGCGCCACGAGATCCTCCATCTTATCGGGCACCACTGCCCCGTGCTTCTCCACGATGTCCTTTGAGAGAGCGACCAGGTTCCTGGACTTGTTCCGGAAGAAGCCCGTGGGCTTGATGATCTTCTCCAGGCTCGGCCTTCTGGCCCGGGCGAATTCCCCGGGGCCTTTATACTTCCTGAAGAGCACGGGCGTGACTTCATTGACTTTCTTGTCCGTGCACTGGGCGGCCAGCACCGTAGCCACGAGGAGCTCAAACGGATTGGAGAACGTGAGCGCGGTGGTCGCATCAGGGTAGCGATTTCGCAGGGCACGAACCACCGATGCCGCCCGCCTCTTTCTTTCTTCCTTGGTTTCCCTCTTGCGCTTCATGTGCCCCTCTTGCGCCTGGTACAGCCGGCTTTAGAACGTTTCGATCACTCTCCTGGTCAGATGCGTGTTGTTGTTCCAGCTTAAGAGAACGAAGCGAGTGCCGTCGTTCTCAAACACGCTATAGGCGGCATTGTCGATGTAGAACTTCCAGAAGTAGGGCGCTGCGACTCCCAGCATCGACGCGGCGAGGCCCTTTATCACGGACCTGTGGGTCACGATGGCGAAGTTGGCATCTTCTTCCGCTACGACCTCAAACAGGCGCTTCGTCGCGCGCTGCCTGACTTCCTCGACGCTCTCGCCGCCGGGGAGCTTGAGCTGCTCCGCATCGGAGATCCAGATCTTCCACATTTCCGGAAACTCCCGCTTCACCTTCTCCTTCTCCAGGCCCTGCCATTTGCCCAGCGCGATGTTGTTGAAGGCCTCGTCAATCCGGTAATCGATGCCAAGCTCACCGGCCACGATACGCGCCGTCTCTGTCGTACGCCCGTGCGGGCCTGAGAGGATGAAGCTTATGTCCTCATCCTTGAGAGCCGTCCCCGTTTCGCCGGCCTGGCTGCGGCCATTATCATTGAGCTCGACCTCGTACCTTCCCCTGAAGATCCCCAGCCTGTTAAACTCGGTCTCCCCGTGCCGTATCAGGTATATTCTCTGTTTCTTCGCTGTCATCAAAGTATCTCCTCCCCCACGCTGAGTTTATGGGCCAGCCTCAGGGGAACCGGTATCCGGTACTTCGGCGAGCAAGCGAGCACCAGCTCGATCGACTTTTCCAGATCTATCTTGTTACCCATGGAAACATAGACCGGCTTCACCGAGGTCCGTGTTCGGACGGCGGCGCCGATCACCTCCCCCTGCTTGTCACGCATATACGAAACTGATCCCTTCTTCTTGCCGGGCTCATCAAAGGTGCCATAGAGGACCGACTTGGCGCAGCCTAAGACGGGCCGGTCAAGGAGAATGCCCGCGTGGGCGGCCAGGCCCACCTTGAGCCTGTGCGCGATGCCCTGGGCATCACACATCAAGACATCGGGTTCGGACCTCACGCACTCTAATGCCCCGAGCAGGCCGGGTATCTCCCTGAATGCCAGCAGCCCCGGAACATAGGGAAAAGTGCAGGGACAGGTGCTGACTGAAGTTTCAACCACCTTGAGGTCGGGATAGGTGAGTACCACCACGGCAGCGCGGACCGTCTGCTTATCCGGGAAACCGACATCGGCTGCGGCAAGCGTCCGCACTTCGCGTCCATCCCACACCGGATCTATCATGTCCCGCAGCTTGAGCTGGATACTTCTTGCTTCTCTGGGTGTAACATCCCACGGGTGGAGCACCCTGGACTTCACTTCCGCCCCCTGCTCTGTTCCTCCAGGAAGCGCCTTTCCCGGTCGGTGAGCGTGTGCATGCCCTCATTGTTGATCTTGTCCAGGATCCTGTTGATCTCATCCCTCAGGCGCGTCTGGCGTTCCTGCTCCCGCCTCTCGGCCGCATCAGCAAGCTTGTCCTGCACGCCGGATGCGCGCCTCAGGATTGCGCCGGCGACTCGGCTGCGCTTCAGATAGATGAAGCCCACAACCAGGCCTCCGAGGTGAGCGAAGCGGGCGATGGGAGCCCCCGGCATCAGGAAGAGAGCCAGGAGCTCGAGCAGTCCCACGAGCACGGCGAAGTGCTTGGCCTTAATTCGAATGACGAAGTAGAGCAACAGTTCCCGTTCAGGGAAGGCCATCGCGAAGGCGATGATCAGGCCAAAGATGGCTCCCGAGGCCCCGATCGTGGGGACGCTGGACGAGGGCTGGACGAGCACGTTGATCAGTCCGGCACCGCTTCCGGTAATGAGGTAGTACTTGAGGAACTCCCGGCCTCCCCAGTGGCGCTCGAGCTCGGATCCCATCATCCAGAGAAAAAGCATATTGAAGAGAATGTGAAGGAAGTTGCCGTGCAGGAACATATAGGTCACGAGCTGCCAGAGATAGCCCTCGCCAAGCACGCTTGCAGGAACGAGACCGAAGATCCGAAAATAGCCCCCGCGGAAAACGGTCTGGAGAATGAAAATACCGATGTTGACGATGAGCAGCCATTTCACCACCGGTGTGACGGATGGCACCGCCGAGCGAGAATAGGTTCTGTACATGCCGGGTCGCACTACGGCTTCCTTTCCAGAGCGTCACCTGTATTAAAACCCAGTTAGCGCACCGAGGCAACCAAAACCGCAGAAAAGTGGGGCAGGTCGCGCGGGGGCCGATACGCGACGGGCCGATTGTGAGGTGTGAGTCTGCCGGCAAATTCACAAGTTGGGGTCACCCATTAAGAGGCACCAGTCAAGAGCGAATACGACCCCTGGGCCAGGGTAGTAGTCCCCTTCTTGTATCCGAGTCACCTGCACCCAGCCATTGCCGGGACTTCATTGGTTAAGGTGTCAGTACTTCACTGCACCAGTCACCCATAGGGATCTAAGCCGGCAGCCGTGTTACCTCTGCCGGCCCGTTCTGCCTTTTGCAGTCCAGAAAATCCTCGGTACCATGCCGTGTCCAATTGTCAATCACAGATCTCGTGGCTTCTAACCAGCCAACCCCGGCTCACGGCATGGACAGCAAAGATGCCGGTAACTCTATGTCACAGGCGGGATGGGTTGCCAATCAGCTCTGATGGTTAAGTGCCAACCCCACTCCGGTTAGCCGTCCCGCCTATACAAACACCTTCTCAGGCATAAACACCACATGGTCCTTCATGATATGCCAGGCCGCCTTGGCCAACTTGCTCGCCAGCGCATTATGTGCCACCGCAGGATTGGTCTTCTGGCGCTTCCGGTCATAGTAGCGCCTGGCTCGAGGACTGTTAGACCGGGCCAGTGCCGCAGCCTCACTGAAGGCCCAGGCAAGATACCTGTTACCATTCTTCCGGTTGCCTCGGCCCTTGACCTTCGAGTTACTCAACCTCACGGAGGGCACCTTCCTGCAATATGACGCATAGTTGCCTGCCGAGGCAAACCGGCTCGCAGGACCCGTCTCCAGCATGATGGTAAGCCCCAGCACCTTGCCTACCCCGGGGATAGTAACAAGACCTTGATACACATCCCGCATCTTCACCCGAGTGAGGATGTGGCGCTCGATCTCATTTATCTTGCCCGTGAAGGAGCCGATCATATCCTTGGTCGCCCTGCCGGCCAGATGAAGGTCCTCATTGTACTCCAGGTAAGGACTCACCCGGTCCTCCTTGAGCGCCTTGATCACATCACCCTTGAGCCTCACACCACAATTCCTCGCTACGATCCCGTGCAGGCTAAGAATGAGTGAGGTCCTCAACTTCACCAGATGGCTCCGCTTCCGAAGAAGATCCCTTACAGGCCGGTCCTCCTTAG
>JAUXGG010000414.1 GCA_030622265.1 Candidatus Eiseniibacteriota bacterium | reverse complement strand
TGGTATTCGTGATAAAGGGCATCACCCTGCCGGGGGCCGAGGCGGGCATCGCCTATTACCTGACCCCGAATTTCGCGGCACTTGCCGCTAGTAAGGTCTGGCTTGCGGCATACTCCCAGGTGTTCTTCTCGCTCTCGGTGGGCTTCGGGGTGATGATCGCCTACGCCAGTTTTCTCCCCCGCCGCTCGAATATCGTAAATAATGCCTTCATAGTATCGCTCGCCAATTGCGGGACATCCTTTCTCGGCGGCTTCGCCGTCTTCGGCGCGCTCGGGCACCATGCCAGCAAGATGGGAGTCGATGTGGCCGAGGTGCTGGGATCCAGCCAGGCCCGCGGTTTCGGCCTGGCCTTTATTGCCTACCCCAGCATCATAAGTACCCTGGGCAAGGCAGCATCATTCTTCGGGGCAGTCTTCTTCATAATGCTGATCACGCTCGGGATTGACTCGGCTTTTTCACTGGTCGAGGCCGTTGCGGCCGGATTCATCGACAAGTTCAAGGCAAGACGGCTGAGAGTGAACTTCGGGGTTGCGTTTGTCGGCATACTGGTGGGGCTTATCTTCACCACCCGATCCGGTTACTACTGGCTGGACATAGTCGATCACTTCATGAACAGTTTTGGGCTCGTGGCGGTCGGCCTGCTTGAGTGCGTGGTAATCGGCTACTTCTACGGCACAGGAAAACTGCGTGACTACGTGAATTCGAAGTCGGAGTTCTCCATCGGGAAGTGGTGGGACGTCATGATCATGTTCGTCACGCCTGTTGTCCTGGGGATCTCGGTCGCGCTGGAGATAAAAGACCGGATATTCGCCTCATATGGAGGCTATCCGAGGTGGGCGGAGTTCGCTGCCGGGTGGGCCGTCGTCATAACCCTGCCCATCGTTGCCCTGCTCTTGATGAGAGCCAAGGAGAGGAGGCCGGTTTAAGTTGCTCGCAAGTATACTGGCTAAGCTGCCCGCATCTGCCATTGCCATGCTTGTCGTGACCAGCACTGTGCTTTACGGCGGGCTAGTGGTCTGCATTGTGATGGCGATCAAGCGGAAGCCCTGAGGTACGTTTCTCAATCGATCGGTGGCGGGTTCTTACCCCTCATCTGATTCATCTCGTCCTCGAGCCTGGCCATCTTTTCTTTATTCTTCTTTTCAATCTCATCCAGGCTCAGCGACTCCCCGGTTTCATCGGCGGCCTGCTTTTTGCGTTTCACGAACTCATCAAGTTCACTCTTGATGGATGCGACTTCGCTGGCCCTGGGCAACTCTTCAATCTTGAGATAGTCTTTGACCTCAGCCCTGATTTCAAATGGGTTCTCAACCACACGGAGAATGCCTTCCGAACCGAGGACTATGATCAGGCTCCTGACAAAGTCCGGAGGCTTATCCAGAAGCTTCGCCACGTCCTCCGGGGTAGGCGGCTTCGTGGCATTGTTCGAAAGTACCCTGACGGCAGCTACTATAAGATGGCTATCCTCATAAGATGGTCTTACGTCCATACGGCGCCTCCTCCATAGATCACATAGATTTCCAATATCATATGAGACCAGTATGGTCAAGTACGGAGGGCCCAGGATGATGTAACGTAAAGTGCGCGGAGTATGGTGGAGGTGTCAGCATGGGGCGCCTTACCGTTTTCCGTGGCAAGCCTTGACGCAGAGGCCACAGATGCGGGAGCCTATGTTGGCGGGTTTCCTGATCTCTTCGATGGTCTCCTTGCACTTCTCCAGGTTGAAGTCCCCGGGCTCCTCCCCGATGGCCCCTCCCGGACAGGCGGAGATACATGCCCGGCATCCACCGCAGCCATCTTCGAGCGGCTCATCCGCAGGCAGGGCAAGATCGGTCATCACCGTCGCGTACCGCATTCTCGCCCCGTGCTGAGGGTTGACCAGGAGGTTGTTTCTCCCGATCCAGCCGAGTCCGGCAAGCCTTCCCACCGTGCGGTGAGACACGTGTCCGGTCAGCCGGTCCCAGTTGACTATCTGCGACGAAGGAACCGGGAAGGCCCGGTAGCCCAGGTTCTGGATGTAGGTGGCCAGTCGAAGTCCTATCTGGTCAAGCAGCGTATTCACCTGCCTGTAATGGTACTGATAGGTGCGGGTGGGATGGTCGGTGATCCCTTCAAGCACAACGTCACTCAGCCTGCACCCGAAACAGATGCCGGTGGTGAGACCCGACAGCGACACCTCGCCGGATTCATCGGTCACCTCCCCAAGATCGGCAACACCGAATACCACCGCCCCCATCCCGTGGACCATCGACTCGGCTGTTTTTCTGATCTCCTCTGGATCCAAGGCGTAACCTCTTCTCACACCGCCTGATCTCAAGCACAATGTTCCGGCTATCGCACGCCCGGCGGCCTGTAGTTGGGTGCTTCCTTGGTTATATTGATGTCGTGCGGATGGCTCTCAATCAGGCCCGAGGATGTGATCTTGACGAACTCGGCTCTGGTCCTCAGGGTTTCGATATCCGGAGTCCCGCAGTAACCCATGCCGGCCCTTAAACCCCCGACAAGCTGGAAGACCGTGGCCGATAGCGGGCCGCGGTAAGGTACCCGTCCCTCTATTCCCTCGGGCACCAGTTTTCGTTGATCGAC
>JAUXGG010000425.1 GCA_030622265.1 Candidatus Eiseniibacteriota bacterium | reverse complement strand
GAAACTCATTCAGGAGCTCGAGGCCCGGATGGCGAAGCAGGACTTCTGGCAGGATGGGCAGCGTGCAGCCAGGGTCAGCAAGGAGGCTTCGGCGCAGAAGAATGTAGTCGATAAGTGGGAGACCTTCATGAAGGACGTGAAGGACCTTGGAGACCT
Organism: Candidatus Eiseniibacteriota bacterium; assembly: GCA_030622265.1. GTDB lineage: Bacteria > Arandabacterota > Arandabacteria > Arandabacterales > Arandabacteraceae > JAUVJV01. The sequence goes on along the minus strand of JAUXGG010000425.1, from coordinate 2,370 downwards.
GATGGCCCTTGCCGAGGAAGCTCAGGATGATGAGGTCAGCGCCGAGATCGCAGCTTCGCTGGATACGATGACGGCCGAGCTCGAGGTCCTCGAGCTTGAATCGATGCTGGCAGGGCCGGATGATCCGAAGGGCGCTATTCTTGCGATACATCCGGGAGCGGGGGGGACCGAGTCGCAGGACTGGGCCCAGATGCTCTTGAGGATGTACTCCAGGTGGGCCGAACGGAGAGGCTTCGGCGTGCAGGTGATGGACCTGCAGGCGGGCGATGAGGCGGGAATCAAGAGCGCGACGATCGAGGTGGCGGGGGCCTATGCCTACGGTTATCTCAAGGCCGAGGTCGGCGTGCACCGGCTGGTCAGGATATCGCCCTTTGATGCCAATCACCGCCGTCATACCTCCTTTGCATCCGTGTTTGTTTACGCTGAGGCCGGTGAGGACCTGGAGATAGAGCTCAATGAGTCGGACTTAAGGGTGGATACCTATCGCGCCAGCGGGGCGGGGGGCCAGCATGTGAACAAGACCGACTCGGCCGTCAGGATCACCCATATCCCGACCAATATCGTCGTGCAGTGCCAGACCGAGCGTTCGCAGCACCGCAACCGCGATAACGCTTTTAAGATTTTGCGCGCCAGGCTCCACGCCCACTACATGGAAGAGGAACGCAAGAAGATGAAAGAGATCGAGAAAGGCAAAATGGACATTGCGTGGGGGAGCCAGATAAGGTCATATGTACTACAGCCATATACCCTGGTGAAAGATCACCGGACGGGTATCGACACCGGCAATGTCGACAATGTGCTCGACGGGGACATCGACGGTTTCATACAAGGCTTCCTGAGGGAGCGATGATGAAAGCAATCTACGAACAGAGACTGGCCAAACTCAAGCAAATCGCGAGCGGAGGTGTGAACCCGTTTCCCTATCGCTTCGATGTCAGTCACCAGGCGGGCGCCATCAAGGATAACTTCGAGGCGCTCTCCAGTGAGGAAACCAGCTTAACGATCGCCGGCAGGCTCATGTCGCTGCGGCCGCACGGGAAGACGGCCTTCGGACACATCCGGGACGGAAGCGGGGATATCCAGGTCTACTTCAGGCTGGATACCGTGGGCGAGGAGAGATTCAAGTTCCTCGACCTCGTGGACCTGGGCGACCTCGTCGGCGTGACCGGTACGGTCTTTAAGACCAGGACTGAGGAGATCACGGTCAAGGTGTCGGCATATGAGCTCCTGACCAAGTCGTTGAGGCCCCTGCCCGAGAAGTGGCACGGCCTGAGGGACAAGGAGACCCGTTATCGCCAGAGGTATGTCGATCTCTTCGCCAATCTCGAGGTCCGTGATGTCTTCCTGAAGAGGTCGGCAATCATAAGCCACATGCGGAGATTCCTCGACGGCAAGGGCTTCGTGGAAGTGGAAACACCGGTGCTTCAGCCTCTCTATGGGGGCGGAGCCGCCGAACCTTTCGTCACCCATCACAGCGCGCTTGACATGAAGCTCTATCTTCGGATCGCCGACGAGCTCTATCTCAAACGGCTGCTCGTGGGCGGGCTGGAGAAGGTCTACGAGATCTCCAAGGACTTCCGCAACGAGGGTATCGACAGGACCCACAGTCCGGAGTTTACCCAGCTGGAGCTCTACCAGGCATACGTGGACTATACCGACATGATGGACATATTCGAGGAGATCGTGGAGAGCCTTGCTGTCGAGATCCACGGGTCAACGCGGATCACTTACCAGGATACGGAGCTGGATCTCAGGCGCCCCTGGAAGAGGCTCAGCGTGGCCGAAAGCCTGAAGCTAATGGCCGGTGTGGATCTGGATGAGGACGGTGACGAGGGGCTCCGGAGAGCGTGTGAGCGCATCGGCGATGCCGACTGGGCCGGCGCCTCGAGGGGTGCCATGATCGAGGCGTTGATCGACCACTTCGTTGAACCCAAACTCATCGAGCCGACATTTCTCTATGACTATCCGGTCGAAATCTCGCCCCTGGCCAAGGTGTCCAGGAAGGACGAGCGCTTTGCAGAGAGGTTTGAGCCCTTCGTCTGCGGGTTCGAGCTTGGCAATGCCTTCTCGGAGCAGAATAACCCCATAAGGCAGCGCGAGAGCTTCGAGCGGCAGCGCGAGGCGGAGGGGGAGGGCAAGGAGATCGACCTGGATTTCTTGAGAGCGCTCGAATACGGCATGCCCCCCGCGGGCGGACTCGGTATCGGGGTGGACAGGCTGGTGATGCTCCTTACCGACAGTCATTCGATAAGGGACGTACTTCTCTTTCCCCAGATGAGGCATGAGGCCGAGATCGACGAGGAGCCTGATGGGATATAGCCTCTTCATCGCCAAGAAGTATATCGGCGCCGGCCGGCGCAGCGCCTTCAT
>JAUXGG010000231.1 GCA_030622265.1 Candidatus Eiseniibacteriota bacterium | reverse complement strand
GCATATGAATACGTGAAGGTGACTGTCAGGGACGGCTCGGACGCCCCGGTCGAGGGCATTTCCTCAGACCAGTTTTCCTTCTCGGTCACTCCGGCGGCCGGCGCGACATACTACGGGACGCTTTCAGCGACCTTCGGCGCCGTCGATGCCGAGACCGATGCCAACGGTGAGATCCGTTTCGATCTGGTGGGTGATACTTCGGTTACGGGTGACATGAACGTGGAGGTGACGGTCTCAGGTGTCGCTCTCAGTGATGTCGACGTGCTCTCAACCAGGACATTCGATCTCCTCCTGGATGGCATCATCGACCTGATCGACTTCTCGCGCTTTGCGGAGGACTACGGCACAACCGCCGCACGGAGCGACTTCGACTGGAGCGGCTACGTCGACCTGGTGGACTTCTCGCGCTTTGCGCTTCATTACCAGCACGGCGATCCGGGACTCATCGTTGACCATGATCCCAATGTTGTGCTGAACGACAAGGCCAGGGAGTTGTTGGTCGGGTTTAGGGGCATCTCGCCGGAGATGAACGAACTCGTCGACCGGATGCTGAACGGCGTTGCCAAGCAGGGGCTTACCCTTGCGGCCGTGCCGAATCCGCTCGAATCCTCAACCAGGGTCACCTATTCGCTGCCGGGCGGCAGGAGGGTGCGCCTGACGGTCCATGATGTCCAGGGCCGGACCGTGAGAACCCTTGTGAACCGATTCCTCGAGTCCGGCTCCCACTGCGAGGTCTGGGAGGGGCGGGACGATGCAGGGAGACCGGTGTCACCCGGTATCTACTTCCTGAGGCTCGACGATGGCAGGAAAGCCCTGCACCAGAGAGTTGTGCTGATCAAATAACATCAGGAACAAATGATTGGTGGGGCCGGATATTGCTTTCGGGCATTCCGGCCCCGCCTTTTTTGGGTCGCCCGGCGGCCTTCTCGTAGTGCCAGCTAAGCCCAAAGGGTCAACTCAGTAGCAGGGGAGGCTGTTGAACAGCCTGACAGGTTCCTTCTAGTCGGCTGCTCTCTTCTCCACCAGATAAGATACAATCAGGGCGAATCCTATGAGCGTGGGAATCGCACTGACCGAGAGGCTTTTAGCGCCGCCTTGCGCCAGGATCACGACGAACAAGCCTATTCCGATCGCTATCCACACCAGTCCGGATTTCAGTGTGGCGACAGGTGATTTGGGAAGCTTCACATCGGCAAGGGGCAGCCCCTTTTCAATAGCCGCCTTATATGCCTCGATCTCCTTCTTGTGTTTGATCACACCCGCCGCTATAATCGCTATCACAACGACAGCGACAAAAGAGAAAACCGTTACCACAAAAAGCACCGGCGTTAAGTCATCAGAGAAGAATGGCATTGTGTTCTCCTTTCACTTGTTCTCGTGTTGCTCACAACCATAAGATCAATGAGAGGCTTGTTTTGTTACAGGAGAACCCGGAGATGGCGTGTAACAAAAGCCTTATGATAAGTGTCACCTGGGGTGCAGAGACAATTGAAGGTGTCACACGGTGAAAGTCTGTCAGTTGACAAACCTTATCGCGGCGGGTGTGAAAATAGATCCTGACCATATCCAATCGAGACTGGTTCTGTCCGATTCGCAGCTGATCGCCCGCGCCAGAGTCGGTGATGGTGAGGCCTTCGGCGAGATTGTGAGACGCTACCAGGGTTTTGTCTACAGACAGGCATGGGGCTATCTCCAGGATAATGAGGCAGCCAAAGATGCCGCCCAGGACGTGTTCGTTACGGCCTATGAAGGCATTCCTTATCTGAGGGAGGATTCGGCTCTTCGCCGGTGGCTGTACCGGATTTGCAGAAACCATTGTCTGAATGTCATTCGGAGACGAAAGCTCGAACGCAGACTCAGCCCTGAAGTCCCCGATGGGGTCATGTCACATGTGGCTCTCCGCGTGGCTCTGAGAGATGTGATTTCCGCCCTCAGGGAGCCGTACCGGGAAGTGGTCATTCTAAGGTACTATCAGGACCTGACGTATGAAGAGATCGCTCACATTCTGGACATCTCAATCAGCAATGTGAAGATCAGACTGTTCCGTGCTAAGAACGCTCTCAAGAGAATGCTTGGGGTGAACCGATGAAATGCGCAGACATACCGAGTGCCCTGAACGATGACACTGGAGATCTAGAGGCCGTGCGGGGCCATCTGGAGAGGTGTAGAGAGTGCTCCAGGAGATTCGCACGCGATCTGGAGTTCGAATACGCTCTCCGAAATCTCAATCAGGAGATCGCACCTGTAGACATTACTGCCGGCGTCAGGGATTCCCTTGGGTTAGTGACTAGACGCCACTCCAGGCCCAACCTTGTTCGCAGATGGGTTTGGGGAATTGTGTCTGCGGCCACCTTGGCCCTGTTGATAATCGCAATGCCCATCCTGGCCGGCTGGTCGAGCAAGGCATATGATCTCGCCAACCGTTGTGATGACGCTCGATCCATTGACCCTGCGCTGCTTTCTGCGGTCTCTTCCATACAGTCTATTCATTTGCTCTGTCTGATGTTAGCCGTTTTAGCCTGGATGGCCGTGTATCTCTGGCGAGAGACCAAGAGGACGGTTCCATAGGGAGAAAATGACGGCGCGTACAGCGGCATGGATGCGGACAAGGTGGTCGGGTACGACGCCCTGGCATTTGCCGATAGCGGCCACGTACATGATCACAGGTATGTACACCGCGATTCGCTTGGTACTGAGGGACTCATTAACGATGAAGACGTGTTCCTGTTTGCGGCGTGCTGGGGTCTATCTGAAGAGGCGTTTCATGGAGCCCCATCTTGAACTCTCGCTGGCCGCGGTCCTGCAGCTGGGAAGCCTGCCGGTGATCAAGCCCTCTTCGGTGTAAGTTGCAAACTTGATCCAAATGGAACCTGGCTGATAGTCCCTGAGCTGAGGTGGATCCAGGTAGTATCCCCCATCTGCATCATGACGGGTGGATTGCCGGCCCGACCTGGTTCTTGGCCGCCCGTATCCGGAATGGTGCGTTCTACCGGGAGATCAGATCCGGAAACCGCCGCGGCGATCCCGATTACAGAAGCGAGGAAAACCACTGTGACAACAGTTGTACACCGCTTGTTTCTCAGGCCGTGCCCCCAAACGAAAAAACGCAGCTGCTGCCCGAAGGCGGGTAGTCCCACCAAGCTCAGGGTGTTAGTCAACTCTGGCAGCGGAAGTCCATCAGATTGCAGCGCGTTTTTCAAGCCAAACCCGCGCCGTTCAAGGGGTGCTCACGGGCTCAATCCGGTTTTTCGATTGCCCGCAAAAAGGGCCTTTGTTATCTTGACACCGATTCGCGGACTTGCTAAGTATTCTACTGGACTGAGTTCTACCGGACCACATTAGATTCTAAGGAGGATGGCATGAGATTCGTCAAGTATGCGCTGGTGGTAACGCTTCTTGTCATCATGGGATGTGGCGGCTCCACCGCCCTGAGGAGCGGTAAGGTCTACTATGAGAAGAATAAGGACTATCCCAAGGCCGAGGAGTGGTTCAAGAAGGCCATAGTCGAGGAGCCGGACAGCTGGGAAGTCTACCACTATCTGGCGCTGTCCCAGGCTCAGCAGCAGAAGTACGCCGAAGCCGAGGAGAACTTCGTTACGGCGATAGAACTTGCCCCCGATGAGGAAAAGAAGGGCGTGGTCTACAGCAATCAGCACACCTTCTTCGTAAAGCATTACAACAAGGGCATTTTGCATAATTCGGTTGCGGAGTATGACGAGGCGCTCGCGGAGTTCAAGAAGGCGGTCCAGATCGAACCAGGTTTCTCCAAGGGTCACGTGAACCTGGGTGTGACTTACTCACTCCTGGAAGACGAGGACATGGCCATGGAGTCCTTCAAGGCCGCTGTTGAGGCGGATCCGGAGGAACCCGAGGGCTGGAGAAACCTCGGTATCACCTACCGGAACCTCCAGGAGTACGATAAGGCCAGGGATGCCTACGAGCATGTGGTTGCGCTTGATCCCGAGGACGCCGACGCGATGGAATCCCTCGGTGAGATGTACCTCATGGAGGAAGATTACGCGAAAGCGCTTGAGAGCTTCCTCAAAGTTGCCGAAGTAAAGGGAGACGACGCTTGGCTGCAATTCCAGATAGGCTCGGCCAACTTCAGTCTGGAGCAGTTCGAGGAGGCTGCCGGCGGCTATCAGAAAGCGGCTGCACTCTCCAAGATTGCCGACGACACGGACCTTTACAGGAACTC
>JAUXGG010000081.1 GCA_030622265.1 Candidatus Eiseniibacteriota bacterium | reverse complement strand
GGTGATTGTGTGGATCCGGGAAGCAATATCACCTACACCATTATTTATAGCAATGTCAATGCGGTCCCGCTCACCAATGTCACGATAGTGGATCCTCTACCATCGGCCGTTAATTTCGTCTCGGCCACCGGCGGCGGGAGCTATGATAGCGGACTGCACGAGGTGACCTGGGACATCGGTACAGTTGTGAGTGGAGGCGGTAGTTCGGTCGAGCTGGTGGTGCAGGTGGATGCGGGGGCCATGGCGGGAATCACGCTCGATAATGTCGCCACTATCGATAGCGACCAGACCGCGCCCTCGGAGGATGGTGAGGGCACCCGTGTTTGCGGATCCGGAGTCCTGCCGCTTGATGTGGACATCAAGCCGGGAAGCTGCCCCAACCCGTTCAATACCAAGAGCATGGGCAAGATCCCGGTGGCTATCCTCGGGACCGACTTCCTCGATGTCTATGATATCGATCCGGCCACGGTGATGCTTGAGGGCGTACCGATGGTCAACTACTCGTATGAGGATGTGGGAACTCCGGTCGTCGACGGCGAGCCCTGCGAGTGCAACGAGGCGGGTTCAGACGGCTACATGGATCTGGTGCTGCACTTCAACCGGCCGGCGCTGGCTGCGGCTCTTGGTCCGGTCACCGACGGTGACATGATGGAGCTGATCCTGATGGCGACCAAGTATGACGGAACGGTCCTTCAGGGCAGCGACTGCGTCTGGATCAAGTATAAGCCTAGCAATGGCCAGGCTGCCCCGGAGGTTGTAGTTGTGCCGGACGGCGAAGGCACCCACATATTGCTGTCCACGGAGGAAGCGGCCAAGATCACCCTGGTGATCTACGATGTACATGGGCGCACCGTTGCAAGGCTCCTGGATGAGTATAAGACGGCCGGAGCCTTTGAGGTGATCTGGGATGGGAAGAGTAATGGTGTGTCCGTGCCCGCGGGAGTGTACTTCGCAACGGCGAGCAACCCCGTGGCGAGCGCAACGAAGAAGTTTGTAGTGATCAAATAGAAAACCGGGCGAGCCGGATTGAGGGGATATTGCCTCCCCTGCCTGTCTCAAGCAGGCAGGGGGCTATCCCCTCTTTTCATTTTCGGGAACGATGCCGCCGGCACTTGGTATAATCCTTAAGTGGAAGCAGATTCCGGAGATGGCGGATGATACCGGAAGAGGAGCGAGCCCATGGTTGACAAGGCTCGCAGTCTCATCGGGCGCGGCGCCCGCATCGGGCAACTGGGCGCGGCGATTGCTCTCCTTCTCCTGGGATTCAGTACCGGATCGGGAGTGATCGCGGCGGACTCGACAGAGACGGCCGAGGCGTCGAGCCCGGCCGGCCAGTCGCCATCCGTGCATATAAGTGTGGATATCCGGCCCGGCCTCTGCCCCAACCACATCCGGCTGGAAAGCGCTCTCACCATTCCTATTGCGATGCTGGGCACCGTTGATTTCGAGGTCTTCGAGATCGATCCCGCCACGGTCAGGATTTCCCGTGACGGTGTGGATGGGGAGGTTAAGCCCGTGGGCTGAGCCTACGCCGACGTGGGGACTCCGCTTCACCACTGTAAGCGATCGTGTTACGGTCGCGATCTATGATATCCAGGGCCGCAAGGTGGTCAAGGTCCACGATATGGACATGCCTCCCAGCATCTACAATGCGCTCTGGGACGGCACCGACTCTGACAGCCTCCGGGTCGCCTCGGGCACCTACTTCGCCCGGGCGAGCAACTCCTTCGCCAGCGATACCAGGAAGATAACATTACCTCAGAATGGGGCTCCTCTGCCCTTCCCCATCTCCTCCTGCACCCCACGTCCCGCCCGAAATTCCGGGGCCTAAACAGCTTGACTTCAAGGCCCCCCGCGTAGTAAAAATACAGGGCTTTAGAACCATCATCATTTTATCTTGAGGGGATCATTTTCGCCCATTTCCTGGTCTGGCCATGGGGGTAGGGTATGGTTAAGGACATTATCGACGGCATAAAGGAGACCGAGGCCAAGGCGGCCGGTGCGCTCGAAGAGGCGCGCAAGAGAAGCGCGGAAATCGTCGCCCAGGCGAGAGACGAGGCGCGGAAGATCATCGAGGCCGCGCATGTTGAGGGAAAAGAGGGAATCAAGCAGGCTGTGACGGATGCCCAGACGGAAGCCGATCGCAAGATCGAGGCCATAGCTGCTGAGGAAGACCAGACGCGCAGGCGCGTGACCGAATCTTCCTCGGGCAATGTCGGAAAAGCCGTAGACTTCGTCATCGAAAGGATGCTCAAGTAGCATGGCCCTTACCGCAATGCAGAAGATCGCGATCTTCTTTCCCCGGGCCGCGCGGGAGCAGCTGCTCGGACTACTTCAGGACAAGGGCTCCGTGGAGATCCTGGATCTCAAGGAGACCGCCCTGGCGGAAGAGGTCGAGATAGGCGAAAGCCCGGGGGCCGGCGACGCCGAGAGGACCGCGAGTGACATCAAGCGGGCCATCGATGATGTCTCTGAGTTCGAGGAAAAGGGCGGCATCCTGAGCGGCCTGGCCGGGAGCAAGGTCTTGATAAGCGATGATGATCTCAAGGGCATCGCCGAGAGCTTCGATTTCGGCGGAGCGGTAAAGGAGATCGGTGATCTCGAGGCCAGGCGGACCGAGCTCAGGACCAAGAGAAACCACCTGGTAGCCTTCATCGAAAGACTCGAACCCTGGCAGGACCTCGACGCACCCCTGGAGGACATCGCACCCAGAGAGGTTGCAGGCGTCGTTGCGGGAATTACCAGGAGAATAACACCCGATGAGCTAAGCCAGGCCTTGGCCGAGGCGAGTGAGACGGCCGATGTCGATGTGGTCTCAGCTGAGAAGCAGGAAAGCCAGCTGGTGGTGTTTTACCATATAAGTGAAGAGGAGCCCGTTCAGGAGGTCTTGAGAAGAAGTGATTTTGAGGTACAGACTTTCGAGAACCTGAAAGGGCTGCCGCGCGACCTGATTGCCGGGACCCGGCAGGAGATCGCATCGATCGATCACGAGATCGAAGACCTGGCGGCAAAGGGCGCGGAGCTCGTGCGGCATAAGCCTCACCTCATGATCGCCCACGACCATTTTATCGAGGAAGCCAGGAGAATCTCAGCCGAGGGCCTCCTGGGAGCCACCGAGCGCGTGGGTGTGATGCAGGGCTGGATCAGGGCCGAGGAGTTCGACAGGCTCTCAGGCGATATCGAGCGTGTGGTCGATGCGGCTGAGGTGATGTTGATCGAGCCCGAGGAGGGCGAGGAACCACCCATAGAGCTTAAGAACAAGCCGGTGATGCGGCCCTTCGAAGTCATAACCGAGATGTACGGCATGCCGCACTCGAAGGAACTGGATCCCACGCCGCTGGCCGGGCCGTTTTTCGCACTCTTCTTCGGATTCTGCATCACGGATGCCGGCTATGGCATCGTGCTGGTGGGACTCTCATTGCTCCTGATGAAGTATCTCCAGGTCGGGCGAAAGATCCTGTGGCTGGGCTTTGCCGGCGGTATTATGACCATCGTGATGGGCGCCTTAACAGGTGGCTGGTTCGGAGTTACCCCCGAGATCCTGCCATCATGGCTGGGATGGGTGGGTACCATGCGGCAGGCCTTGATGCGATTCGACCCGCTGGAGGAACCCATGACCATGTTCGCCTGGGCGATCGCGCTCGGGTTTATACAGATAACCTTTGGATTGGCGATCAAGATGGTCGAGGACTTCCGGCGCAAGGACATCATGGCCGGCATTTTCGACCAGATTACCTGGATCATCCTGCTCTGGTCGGCCCTCTTGATAGGGCTCATCAAGATGGGCAAGGTGCCCGAGTCCTACATGCCGGGCATCAAGTGGCTGGCCATCGTGGCCGCGCTCAGCATGATCGGCTTCACCAACAGGGTTTCGAAGAACCCCGCCGTCAGGATGGGCGCGGGCATATACAAGCTTTACAATGTGGCCACCTCATCACTGGGAGACATTCTCTCCTATACCAGACTTCTCGCTCTCGGGATGGCCACCGGGGGCATCGCGATGGTGATCAATGTGGTGGCCCTGATAGCAAAGGATATCCCCATCATTGGCATACCGGCCATGATCTTCGTGCTGGTTGCCGGACACAGTTTCAACATAGCGGTCAATGCGCTGGGGGGGTTCGTCCATTCGGCGCGTCTCCAGTACGTCGAGTTCTATCCCAAGTTTTTTGAAGGAGGTGGAAGGCCTTTCAGACCGTTTAGGAAGGAACTGCGGTATACAAGACTTGTTGAGAAATCGAATTAGGAAACAATCATTGAGGGTTAACGCTTACGTAGGAAGGAGAGGATAGATGGATCCGATAGGACTGGCGATCGCGATCTTAGGTGCTGCGGTTTCTGCGTTTCTGGCGGGTACCGGCTCTGCCATTGGTATTGCCACTGCCGCTCAGACCGCCAACGGGGTCTTGAGTGAGGACCCGAGCAAGTTCGGAAGAGTCCTGATACTGGTCGCCATGCCGGGGACCCAGGGAATCTACGGGTTGCTGGGTACGTTTCTCGTGCTTATGAAGCTGGGTTTCTTCGGTGGGGGGAGTGACGTCAGCCTGACCATGTGGCAGGGTTGGCAGATCTTCTTCGCCGCGCTTCCGGTCGCGATTGCGGGCCTCTTCTCGGCGATTCACCAGGGCCGTACGAGTGCCGCCGGTGTGGAGCTCACCGCCAAGCGCCCCGAGGCGATGATCCAGGGTATTATTCACTCAGCCCTGGTTGAGACCTATGCGATTTTCGGGTTGTTGGCAACCATTCTAATTCTTAACGGGATTCAGCTCTAGACGATCACATAATCCCATTGGAGCCGCAGTTATGGGCAAAGCTGAAAAGCTTAAGCAGAAGATACTGAGCGACGCGGAGGCCGAAGCCCGCAAGATCCTCCAGGAAGGCGAAGCCGAGGCCGGCCTCATCAGAGATGAGGCCCGGGCGGAGGCGTCGAAGGCCACCTTGCAGTACCAGGCAAGGGCAAAGGCTGACGCCGTGGAGCATATCAGAAGACAGACCAGCTTGAGAGAGCTGGAGGCAAGAAAAGCCGTGCTGGCCGAGAAGGGCCGGCTGATAGAAGAGGTTTTCGATAAGGTCCTGGAGAGCCTGAGGGAGAAGGACCGCGCCGGTGGCTATGCGCTTACTCGCGACCTGATGATGAAGGATATCGAGACCGGCACCGAAGAGATCATCGTCGCCCCGGAGGACAGGAAGGCCATCGAGGGGACTTTCATAGACAGTCTCAATGCTGATCTCCTGAAGGCCGGCAAGAAGGGCGAGGTAACACTCTCCGATGAGACCAGGAACATCAGGGGTGGCTTCATCTTGAGAAGAGGCAGGGCGGAGAGCAACTCGAGCTTCGATATCCTGCTCACCATGCTCAGGGATGATGTGGAAACCAAAGTGGCCGGGATTCTCTTTGGCCGGGCCGGAGAAGGGCAGGCCGGGAAAAAGGCATGAGGATTCTCCACGCGCATTCAGCCTCCAGCAATGACGTGCGTTATGCCTATGCGTCCGGACGGATACGGGCGCTGGAGACCACGCTGCTTGGAAGGCAGAGGCTGGAGCGGCTGGCTGAGGCCGCCGATATCGACGAGGTCTTGAGACTCCTGTCGGATACCTCATATGCCGCGCACCTGGACGAACTTGAGGACTCTGGCTACGAGGTCTTCCTCGAGAATGAAGAGCGCAGGGTGCTTGACCTGGTGGATTATCTGTCGCATGACCAGGGGGTGAGCGACCTGTTGAGGCTTAAGTACGACTTCCACAATCTCAAGGTGGCCTTGAGGGAGAGGGTCTCGGGACGCGACCTTAAGGACCTATATATGGATTTCGGCCGCTATGCCGGGGAGGATGTGGCCTCGCGGGTGAAGGACGATAACCTGGAGCGCCTGCCGGGGCCGCTTGGTCCCGTGGCGCGAGAAGCCCTGGAGACCTATGAGAGTACGAGCGATCCCGGCGAAGCCGATATGGTCGCCGACAGGGGCATGTTCACCCATTTCCTTAAGAGTGCGGAAGCCTGTGGGGCTGAGTATATCGAGACCATCGTAAGGACCTGGATCGATCTCGCGAATATCAGGGTGGCCTTAAGGGCGCGATACCTCGAATTCGAGGCGCGCGACCTTAAGGGTCTCCTGATCGAGGGCGGCACAGTGCCGTCATCCTATTTCACCGAGACATTTTCGCTGGGACTGGATGAGATTACCCAGCGCTTTGAGTCAACCCCGTACCGCCGCGTCATCGAACTTGGCGGCAGCGGGTTGGAGAAGCAGGAATCTTCGGTTCCGCTCGAGCGGGAGATAGAAAACAACCTGGTTTCTCTTTTCAAGGTATCGCGCTATTTCACCTTCGGGCTGGAACTTGTCCTTGTCTATGCCCTGACCAGGCAGTCGGAGATCAGGGTCTTAAGATTGGTCTTCGGGGGCAAGGAGCGGGGTATGGCTCCCGAGGCCATAAAGGAGCGGATACCCGATGGATACTAGCCGCCTGGCCGTTGTGGGTGAGCGGGCAACCGTCGTGGCCTTCGAGGGCCTTGGCCTGGACGCTTTCCCGGTCTCCTCGACCGAGCAAGCCAGGGAGACCGTCTCAAGCCTCATACGCAAGCGCGAACACGCAGTAATATTCATAACCGAGGACATCGGGGAGAAGATCCCCGATGTGATTGCCGAGAGCGCGAGGCAGTACTTCCCCAGTGTCGTGCTGGTACCCTCGAGTGCGGGCTCGAAGCAGATCGGGTTGAAGAAACTATCGCAGGTGCTCAAGCGCGCCTTGGGCACGGACATACTAAAAGTCGATTAATCAAAGGGGAGGTTCAAGAGACGTGGCCGAAGAAGACGTGGCCGAAGACCTCAAGCCGGGAAGAATCGTAAAGGTTGCGGGCCCACTTGTCGTGGCTGAGGGCATGGCTGGAAGCAAGATGTATGACGTGGTGAGGGTGAGCGAGAAGCGTCTTATCGGCGAGATTATCGAGCTCAGGGAAGATCTTGCATCCATCCAGGTGTATGAGGAAACCGGAGGCATCGGCGCCGGCGAGCCGGTCTACCCGATGGGGTCTCCGCTGTCCGTTGCCCTGGGGCCGGGTCTCATCGAGTCGATCTATGATGGAATTCAGCG
>JAUXGG010000419.1 GCA_030622265.1 Candidatus Eiseniibacteriota bacterium | reverse complement strand
AACCGCGCGCTCTCCCTTGCACCCCGGATCTTCTCGACCGGCTCCTGGGCCGGGAATACTCGGGTGTCATAGCCCATCCTGCCGAGGTCATAGCTTGCGGTCTCGGTCTCCATGATCTCGATCTGCGGGTTTGCGCCCTGCGGAATCTCAATGGCGCGGCGGAAGATGGGAAGTGAGGCCTTGCCCGGCGTGACGACTCTCCCGCAGCCCGGAATGTCGAGCATTGTGGAGTTCCCGTTTTCCGTTTCGGTGCTGCTCAGTGAGAATCCGGCGAACTCGAACTCGAGAACCACCTCATCCGGCCCGTCCGCGATCAGGCGCACGGCCGGTTCCTGTCCCTCGCTTTCAGGAACGAGGGATATCCAGACAGGGTCGCTGCCGGCAAAAACGGTGCCCGTGAGGAGCAGCAAAGCCAGTGTTACGACTGCGATGAAGCGGTACATGTTTTTCCCCTTCCGTTCCGATCCGGCCCAGTTGATTCAGGGACGGATGGTCCTTGGTTTTTGCGCGCAGATTACAGTACATCTTATTTTATCAGATTCTACTGGGTTATTAAAGGGAAGATTCAGCTTCCTTGGCAGGGATATGAAGGGCCCGCGGGCGGTGGATGCATCCCCGCGGGCCTGGTCTGAGCAGTCTATGGGCTTGGTCTGAGCAGTCTATGGACCTGCCTGGCCGCCACCCCTGAGGGCCGGCCATGCCGAGAAGGCCAGATAGAAGATCATTACTACATGGCTGGATATTAGGTTCACTTTCGCCAGAGCGTCAAGATAATAGTCTGCGCTGGTATGGATCGCATGTGTCAGATCACAAACCGGGCGGAGCTGCCGCGTAGCGAAGGAGTGACCTCCAGCCGGACATTAATCGTCTGCTTAAGCTCCGGCACATGCGATATGATCCCAACGAGACGCTGTCCCTCCTGAAGGTCCACGAGGGCGCGCATCGCCAGATCAAGCGCCTCAGGATCGAGGGTTCCGAAGCCCTCGTCGACGAAGATGGCCTCGAGCCGGATACCACCCGTGCGAGCCTGCACGACATCGGCCAGCCCCAGTGCCAAGGCAAGCGATGCCAGGAATCCTTCGCCGCCTGAGAGTGTTGAAACCGCGCGGCTCTTACCGGTGTGAGCGTCGTATATTTCCAGGTCCAGTCCGCCGGCATGCCTGCGGTCCACGCCCGCGGAGATGCGGCCGAGGTGAAAGCGCGAGCGGCTCATGATCTTAAGTCTCTCCGTTGCTGAGAGGAGCACATCGTCGAGGAGTGATGAAAGCACGAACCGCTGAAATGTGAGTCTCAGGGGATTCTTCCCATTTGCTACCTCGGCGATCCTGCCTGTCACGGAGTACTTGCGTTCAAGCTCCTCGAGCTCCTTATCGATTTCATCGAGCACTGCTGACGATCGCCGTGCAACCTCGAGCTCCTTCCGGGTTTCCGTCAGTCGCTTCAGCATGTCTTCTCTCGCGGCAGCGGCTTCCTGGGCCTGTTTCTCGAGAGGGGCCAGGTCCGGCCTCTTACGGCCTCGCACCGCCTTCCGGGCCCTGTCGGATCTTGTCCCGGCGGCTTTGAGTTCACCTTCGAAGTCACGGATGCCGCGCTCAAGGGCATCGATTTTGGAGTCCTCCAACTTCGCAGTCTCAAAGTCCTGGCGTCCGGAGAAGCCCGCCCTGCCAAGCCTCCTGTCGAAGGTCTTGCCCGCACTGGCGGCCTTGCTCGCGGCAGCCTTCGCAGCTCTGGAAGCGGTCTGGAATGCAGCCCTGGCTCCGGCATAGTCCTCCTTGGCGGCTGTCGCGGTTTCCGTTGCAGCCTCGTAGGCATCCATCAGGGCTTTGAGCTCCACCCGGGTTTCATGCTGGGCGGCCTCAAGGGTGGATGCGGTCCTGAGGGCCCTGGGCAGCACCGACTCCCGCTCCTTGACTGTCGCCCGGAATGCAGCCTTGGCTTCCAATACGCCCCTGAGCTTGTCCTCGGCTTCCTCAGCAGTCTCCCCGGCGGCCTGCTCCCCTTCTTTGGCGCTCCGGAGGTCGATCGTGATCTCCTCGGTCTCACCCCTCGCCTGTCTCGCCGCCTCGAGTTCAAAAACCAGTTTCTTGTTCGCTGCCTCGAGATTCCGGAGGGACAGCCTGGCGCCCGTGCCCAGCGCCCCCTCCAGGGATTCGATCTCAGCTTCAAGCCTGGAGATTCCACTTCGCGCGGCGGAGTCCGTCTTGCGCACATCCTCACGCTTCTCTTCCAGCTTCTCAAGCTGGCTGCGCAGCTCGACGAGTGCCGATTCCTCGGGGACGCTCTTCTCGAGCCGCGCCAGCCGGGGGTGTTCGGTCGACCCGCAGACGGGACACCGCTTGCCCTTCTTAAGGCCTCGCGCGAGGATGCCGGCCTGCGCCGCTCTCCAGCAGGCCTCAAGTTCATGCAGTCTCTTGCGGGACTCTTCATACTCGTCGCCGGCTGCCTTGAGGATTTTCTTCGTCCCGGCATGCGCCTTCCGCGCTTCACTCACCTTGCCGCGTGTGGCCTCGAGCTTCCGTCGCTGTTCAAGTTCCTTCTCAGACTGTT
>JAUXGG010000382.1 GCA_030622265.1 Candidatus Eiseniibacteriota bacterium | reverse complement strand
GTTGCCCTAACTGCACGTCAGACCTCAAAACCTGATAAGAAACTCGAAGGGGGTCAGGCTTCGGGGGGCCGGTTTTCGGGCCTGGGTGTCTTGAGACCTGACGCCGTTCTATTCGACAGCGGGTGCCATGAATGAAAATGAAGCTGAGTTTTCTGGGCGCTGCCCAGAATGTAACAGGCTCGCGATATCTGCTGGAGGCGGGCGGGAAGAGAATCCTGATAGACTGCGGGCTTTACCAGGAGCGCGACTTCCGGGCGAGGAACTGGGAGCCGTTTCCGGTGCCCCCGAAGTCGATCGACCTTGTTCTGCTTACGCATGCTCACCTTGACCACAGCGGTTTTCTGCCCAAGCTGGTGAAGGACGGCTTCAGGGGCAGGATATACTCCACACAGGCATCATGCGAGATCGCCAAGATAGCCCTGCTTGACTCGGCACACTTGCTGACCGAAGACGCTGAGTTCAAAAGAAGGCGGCACGCGAGGGAAAAGCGCAGGGGGCCCTATCCCGAGGTGCCCCTGTACACGGAGAAGGATGCGCTGAAGTCATTTCCCCTCTTCAGGGAGGTTCGCTATGAGGAGCCGGTGGATATAGGGGAAGGGTTGGAGGTGACCTATCATGATGCCGGCCACATCCTGGGGGCATCCCATGTGATAGTGAGAGTCACCCAGAACGGTGATGTCCGGACCATCCTCTTCTCCGGGGACATAGGCCGGTGGGAGAAACCCATCCTCAGGGATCCAACCATTATCGAGCAGGCCGATTATGTGATCATGGAATCAACCTACGGAAACCGCGATCATGAGGATCCCAAGGACATCGACATCATGCTCGAGGATGTCATGAATTCCACCTACAAGCGCGGCGGCAACATATGCATTCCAAGCTTCGCGATCGGGCGCACCCAGGAGGTGCTCTATCGCCTCAATGAACTCCTGGTCGAGGACAGGATACCCCACTGCAATGTTTTCATAGACAGCCCCATGGCGGTGAAGGTCACCGAGGTTTTCAAGCAGCATCGAGAGCTCTTTGACGAAGAGATGATGGACCTCATAAAGGAAGGACAGTCACCCTTCCGCTTTCCCGAGCTCAAGATGGTCACGACGGTCAAGGACTCCAAGGCGATCAACGCCGTCAAGAAAGGGGCCATGATCATCGCGGGCTCAGGGATGTGCACGGGCGGCAGAATCAAGCACCATCTTGCCAACAACATAGACAGGAAAGAGAGCACGGTGCTCTTTGTCGGTTACCAGGCCGTCGGGACTCTCGGCCGCCACATCGTGGAGGGGGCCTCCGATATCCGGCTCTTCGGTAGAAAATACCCTGTGAGAGCCAGGATCGCGCAGATCCACGGGTTCTCCGCTCATGCCGACCGGGGGGAGCTCCTGAAGTGGGTCTCCGGGCTTGCCCCGGGCCCGAAACACGTTTTCGTGACTCACGGCGAACCTGAATCTGCCCGGGGCCTCGCCGATCTGCTCAAACAGGAGAAGGGATGGAAGGCCTCGGTACCGGAGTATAAGGAGGAGGTCAGCCTGGATTAGCGGCCGGGCATTTGTCACCGGCCCGCCCACTGGTCTCTTGCCCTTAATCCGGCTAGAGCTCTATCATGGAGAGTTATGAAGCCTGAAGACTTATCTTCCCTCGGTGGGCTGCTCGCCTGCCCTTCGTGTCACGCCGGCTTGGGTCCGGCCGACGCGGGGCTTAAGTGTACAGGCTGCGGGTCGACATTCCACGTGGATGCCCACGGCTTTGTAGAGTTCAGGGCGGATGATTCGGGGGATGAGGTCTATGACCAGGACACCACTCCCGAGGAGTACGCGGAGACCCAGCTCCATAGCGGGCAGAGACTCTTCGATGAATACATCTTCCCGCTTCTCGGCGAGGAAAGATTCACCACTGTTCTCGATGCAGGCTGCGGCATGGGCATGGGAGTCTCGAAGCTCCTGGATGAGGGTTACGAAGCTTTCGGGATCGACCTTCCAAACATGGCAAGGTTCTGGGCGCGGGCCGGCAAGAACCCCGTGCGCTTCTTCTGCGCCGATGCGGCAAGGCTGCCCTTCCGTGAGGGCTTTTTCGATGTGGTCTACTGCATGGGAGCATTCGAGCACATCGGTACGAGGACCGGCTTTTTCACTTTGCTGGATAACTACAAGGAGATAAGGCGGGCCTGTGTAAATGAGCTTCTGCGGGTAACGCGGCCCGGGGGGAGGATCATCGTGGCCTGCCCCAACAAGCGTTTCCCGGTAGACATACAGCATCCGCCGGCAGACGCAGAAAGCCCGCCATCTATCGGACTGAAAATCAGGACCGCGGTATATGACAAGACGGGCGTTAACTTCCATCCCGTGTGGGGGAAGTACCATCTGGCGTCATATCCCGAGGTGAAGCAGCTGTTCTGCGAGGATGGTGGGGCGAGAGGATTCCGGCCGCTGCCCCTCAGCGACTACTTCGGCTTCAGCATTTTTGAAAGAACATCCCTCAGGCCCTTTCTCCATCTGGTAAGGTTCTATCTTAATAACCTGCCTCCATTCCTTCGGGGCAGCTTCGTGAATCCCTATATGCTGGTGGAGATTCGCAAGTGAGATAAGCCTGCGCGGGAGTATGGCGTCGGGAGAGCACGCCGCGCATGAGAAAGATGCTGCGCTTCTCCCGGGAGTATTGACAAGCGTGTCCTGGCGCTAGTAACCATATGTCCGGCAGTGCTTGATACCATAAGAGCGAGCCATCGTGAACAGCCTGCAAGGGAGGACCATCCGTGAGGAAGCGAGCGGTCGCCAATAAGGACTGCAGCGCGTGTCCCGCGCTGT
>JAUXGG010000337.1 GCA_030622265.1 Candidatus Eiseniibacteriota bacterium | reverse complement strand
TTTGAGATCGATGAAGACGCGGAAGTCACCATCGAGTGCAATCCCGGCTCACTCGACCTTGCCCGGGCAAGAGCGTTCCGGGACCTGGGAGTCAACCGGGTGAGCGTCGGTGTGCAGTCGATGTGTGAGGCCGAGCTTGCCTCCCTGGGCCGGCGCCACAACATGCCGGACTCCCTGGCGGCCCTGGAGGCTCTGCGGTCGGCCGGCTTTGAGAACGTGAGCGCCGATGTGATGCTTGGAATCCCGGGCCAGTGCATGGAGAGCCTTCATGCAACCCTGGAGCAACTCTCCGGTCTTGTGGATCATGTCTCGGCGTATCTTCTCTCGGTCGAGCCGGGAACGGAGTTCGAGCGGATGGCGGGTCAGGGTAACCTGGACCTGCCGTCTGAGAGCAAGGTCCTTGAGCTCTATGGACAGGCGGACCGGGAGCTCCGGGCCAGTGGGTTCTCAAGATATGAAGTCTCCAACTGGAGCCGGCCCGGGTCTCGGTGCGTTCACAACCTGATGTACTGGGGGCGCGGTGATTACGCAGGTCTCGGCGCCGGAGCCCATTCGCATCGAGGCGGGCTCAGATACTCAAGGGTGGCAGATCCTGAGAAGTACATCGCGCGGGTGTGCCGCCTCATCGACCCGGTGGACATGCGCGAGCGTCTCACACAGGATCAGATATTGCTCGAGGAGATTATGTTGGGCCTCCGGACCGAGCGCGGTCTGGACCTTGCCGGCCTCAGGGATCGCTTCGTGATCGACGAATGCCGCCTGGATGCTGCCATAGCCGGCCTTATCGAGCAGGGTCTCCTCTCCAGGATCGGCAACAATCTGCAGCTATCTCCAAATGGTGTCAGGGTCTGCGACTCCGTCACGGAAAACGTCATGATCTCCGCCCTCTCCGGCTAACCCACTTTGCAATAAAGGAAAAGAGCCTCTCAGCCGATACAAATCCCATAGGGGTAGTCTTTACAGAAGTACGAACAGTCGGGAGCATAACCCTTTTAGGAGGACGGCTGTGAAACGTGGCAGGAGTGGGTACGCGTGCGTTTATGCACGACTCATTCTATTTGTCATAGCGGTGTGCCTGGGTCTTCAGCCCGTGCTTGGTGCAGAGGAAGTGCACATTACGGTCGTTGAGAGCAGGAGCATACGCGCCTACGATCTCGCGCTGGATGGCTTCGCGGATGTGATGAAGGAGAAAGGGTTCCGCCCGACCTTCATCCGGTATGTGGTTGACGTGGACGTCAATACGCCCGAGGAGCTGAAGGGAATGATCGAGAGCACACAGAGCAACATAATCCTGGCCCTGGGAACCAGCGCCGCAAAACTGGTCAAGGATTGCGACTGTGGGATCCCGTCGGTGTTCTCGATGGTCTCCGAGCCGGCGCAGAGCGGGCTCTTAAATTCCGGAGGCAATGGGGGCACTCCCATGACCGGCGTGTGCCTGGATGTCCCGGTGGATGAACAGTTCGCCTCACTCCTCGATGTCGTGCCGCGCGCCCGCAAGATAGGCGTGATCTACAACCCGGAGGAGAGCCAGTTCATCGTGGACGCGGCAAGGAAAGCGGCCAACCGGATGGGCCTTGGGCTCGTCGCTCATCCGATAAGCTCTGAAGCCGAGGTTCCAGAGGCTCTGACGGCGCTCCGGTCCCGCATCGATGCGCTCTGGCTTGTCAGTGACCGTACTGTTCTTACCACGCAGTCTCTGCAGTATGTTTTCCTCTATGCTTTCCAGACCAATCTGCCCCTGATGGGTCTGTCCGAGCATTTCGTCAAGATGGGAGCCCTGCTCGCGGTGGGACCCGACTACACCGATATCGGAAAACAGTCGGGGGAGTTCGCGGCACAGATCCTCAAAGGGAGAGATCCCGAGGAACTGCCCATAGCCTCGCCAAGGAAGGTACAGCTCTCGCTTAACTTAAGGACCGCCGAGATCATCGGGCACCGCATCCCGGACGGCGTGGTCCGCAAGGCCGCCTCGATCTACTAAGCAGCCGCCTCCACTTATAGCTTTACCAGCTCCACCCGCCGGTTGTTGGCCTTGCCCTCGGGAGTGGCGTTGGTATCCATGGGCTCGGTCTCGCCCCAGCCCTTGCTTTCGAGGCGGTTGCCGTCGATCTTGTAGGTATCCACGAGATAAGTCCTCACCGCCAGGGCGCGCTTATCCGAGAGGTCCAGGTTGTATTCCTCGGCCCCGTCACTGTCGGTATGGCCCTCTATGGAAAGCCGCAGTTCGGGATCGTCTGTGAGGAGCCGGCCGATATTGGCCAGCGTCTTGTACGACTCACCCTTTATGCGATCGGAACCGGAGTCAAAGAGTATCCCGTGCGTGATGATGCGGCCCGTCTCGTCAAGCTGCTCCCTCAGGGTCTTGCCGCCCTCGGCGAAGCGGAAGCTCTTGAGCAGCATGGGGTTATTTGTGGGATCGTCCTTCCACGGGTCCATGTAAACCCGGAAGGCGACCGGATCGAAGCCTTCCACCTTGGGGACATTGGCTATGCGCACATTGTTGAGGTAGCACTTGATCGTACTCTTCGTGGCCATAATACGCATGGTGTGCAAGCCTTCTGCCACTCTCGTCGGCAGATTCTTGCTGGCCAGGTTTTTGCCCAGTATCCTCAGCGACGTCCATCCTCCGCCCTTGAAGTTGAGGCTGGCGATGCAGTTCTCATCGGCATTGAGCCATTCGATATAGTACCAGTGTCCCTCATATTCCGGGCCACTGGAATAGAGCTCCATCTCCACCGTGTACTTGGGAGGGAGAGGAGCAGGCGCGATCTTGGGGAGAATGTAGCCCTTGTCCGAGCACATGATGTAGTTTTTGTTGCCCTGCCGGACTATCTCGAAAACACCTCTCTCCAGATTCCACCGCGTCGGGAACTCGCCGATCTCCTCGCCCGAGAGGTCATCGTAGAAGATGACCCTATCGCCCGGCACGAAGTCGTACTTGGTGTAAAGCGTCATGTCTTCCGGACCGGTCGTGCCGGCGCCGGCCTCGCCGGCAGCCGCTCCCGTTTCAGATGTCTTCTGCTCCACCTGCTTCTCCACCTCTGTGGTGTCTTCCGGAGGGCCTTCGATTATCTTCTCGGCTTCTTCTGTCGCCTTCTTCATGAGCCTGTCGGAGAGGTCTCCTATCCCCGCGCAGGCGGGTTTATAGGCTGATATCAAGCAGAATGACACCGCAGCAATTGTGAGAATACAGATTAGTTT
>JAUXGG010000405.1 GCA_030622265.1 Candidatus Eiseniibacteriota bacterium | reverse complement strand
GAGGTCCTCTCGGGCGGATTCGACGCCGAGTACGGGAACGTTCAGTCGGGTATCATCAACCTGAAGACCAGGGAGGGTGGATCCAAGTACTCCGGCGTCGTTAAATTCATGACCGATGACTATGGTTCGCCGGACAAGACCTACTTTAACTTCGACAACTTGTCGGTGGGTTTCGGCGGCCCCCTCTTCACAAGAAACCTGAGGTTCTTCGCCTCGGCCGAGGTGGTCTTCAGCGATACGTATCTTAAGACCCTTGAGCCCAGGCAGCAGAAGGAGCTCTGGGGCTTCATCAAGTTCAGGGAACGCCAGACCAATAACTACTCGCTCCAGGGCAAGGCGACCTACCTGTTCCCGGGCATGAAGAAGCTGTCGGTGGAGTTCCTCGGATCCGGGGATAAGTTTGATTTCTACCACCACGCTTTTAGCCGTGTGGGATACTGGTCGGACACCCAGAAGCACTGGTGGTTCGAGCCCCTGGATTCGACTTACAGTCTCTACTACGGACCGGCGCACACTCCGGACATAACCAACAGCCACAAGAGCATGAAGATGGTCTGGAAGCACACGCTCAGCCCGTCGACTTTCTACACTATGAGACTCGGACGCTATTCAACGGTGCATGAGGAGGCCGTGCTGAGCAAGCGGCCCGACGAATACGTGACGCCCAATGCCAATGACCGGCTCGACCCGGAGAACAGGTTCTTCGTGGTCGGGGGCGACTACCCTCACTGGCAGCATTACCAGTCGGTGATGTGGACTGGTAAGGGCGACATGACCATACAGAGGAGTACCGTTCACCAGATCAAGTTTGGTGTGGAGGCCAATATTTACCAGCTCGATATGACGGACATGCTCTATCCGGGCCAGGACAACCCGACGGGCATCTATACGGACATCTACGATTTCAATTGCTGGCAGCTTTCGGCGTTCCTCCAGGACAGGATCACGTTCGAGGGGATGAACGTCAGGGCGGGCTTGAGATTCGACCTCTTCGATCCGGGCAGCAAAGCTGTTGAGTCCTATAACAGCTACCTTGTGATGACCGGTTTCGACGGTGAGGACTCCGGATTTTTCAAGCGGACCGAGTGGCAGGTGAGCCCCAGGCTCGGGGTCTCGTATCCCATCTCGGAGAGGGACGCCCTCTACTTCAACTATGGCCGGTTCTACCAGATACCCAGACTCGAGGTCATGTTCCAGTTCCTGGGCCAGACCGACCAGGGTCTGTTGCCGTTCGGCAATCCTCTAATGGACGCCGAGACCACCATCATGTATGAGGTGGGTGTGCAGCACCAGTTCACCAGGACTCTCGTCGGCGACGTCGCCATGTTCTACAAGGACATCTTCGGCTTGACCGGCACCCTGCCGGGCGACCTTGTCGAGGGTTGTCGGTTCCAGGAGCTGTATGGTCCGACGGCGACCCCGGTGGTTTATACCAATCTCGATTATGGCTCGGTGCGAGGCATAGAGTTCAAGCTCAGCAAGCGGTTCAGCCAGAGGTTCAGCGGGAGCGTTACCTATACGTTTTCCAAGGCGACCGGCTCGAGCTCCAACGAGCTTCAGGGCTCGAACGTCGTAGGCGGCGGTCTCGACAGGGCTCCGATTACCGAGCTTCCCCTTGACTGGGACAGGAACCACGTGATCTCAGCGAACCTTTACTTCAGCGAGCCCGGACTGTGGGGCTGCAACATAGATTGGAGTTACTCTACGGGCAGGCCGTTCACACCGATCCAGCCCAGGGAGCGTGAAGTCAGGGCAGCCTTGATCAACTCCGAAAGACTGAATGCGCGGACCACGGTGAACATCAAGGCCGACAAGAGATGGAGGATCGGTGGGCAGGAGATTTCCCTGTTCATGGAGGGCAGGAATGTGCTCGACCGGCGAAACATCGCGAGTCTGAGCCCTGGAAGCTGGCCCGGCGGGGCTGGCAACTACTCTTCCTACTACACGACAGAGGGAGAGCTCGGGGGCGCCTATGATGAGGGCGAGCTCCTGGGATTGCCGGAAGTCATCTATGTGCCCTTGAATGACCCCAGGGTCTATTCGACTCCCAGGAACTTCAGGGTCGGCATATCCTTTGACTGGTAACACTGCGATGGAGGACCGAATGATGTTTACTGAAGCGATCACGCGGCACGCGGCAAGGCTCAGAGTCCCGCTTGCCTTCCTGTGCTTGATGCTGGTCTGTTCTGCGGCGTTCGCGTATTACGACGGCTATGTGCCCTTCCATTACGATGGCCCTGATCGTGGTGTGGTGAGGTTCAGAGGCATCTATCATAATGTGAACCAATTGCTGTTGCACAGTTCCAATATGGGTTTCTTCGGGGACTGGAATGCCGATCCGGGCGCGCCTTCATGCGAGTGGCCGGCAGGCAGCGGCATTGAATACCTCTTTGCAGCGGGCCTATGGGTGGGTGGTGTGGTATTCGATGATTTCGGCAGGCCCGACACTCTGGTTAGCGCCGCGGTCTACCAGCTCGAGTTCTATCCCAGGGGCGATATCCGGGATATCGTCTACATCACCGCCGAGGGGCAGACCGGTGGAGGCCGGGTACAGGATGACGACAATGACCAGCTGATAGATGAGGATCCGCTTGATGGCTATGACAATGACGGCGACGGGCTGGTCGATGAGGACTTCGCGG
>JAUXGG010000365.1 GCA_030622265.1 Candidatus Eiseniibacteriota bacterium | reverse complement strand
GGCGCCCGAGGATACGTTCGAGAGCGAAAGCTATGAGGAAATGCTGGTGAAAGTCGAGGGCGAGATGCTGGAGGGCGCGAGAAATCTCGAGTTCGAGAAGGCCGCGTCCCTCCGTGACAGGATGGAGGACATCGTGGCGATGATCGCCATGAGCGGCAAGCCTTCCCGGCGGACCAAGAAACGATCGAGGAAAGGAAGGCGCTAATGAAATTTCCATTCGAGGTCGAGCTCGACAAGAGAATTGTAAAGAAACTGGTGCGCGAGGCCCTTCGGGAAGACCTGGGCGGGGGGGACGTGACAACCGATTCCACGGTGAGGGCCCGCAGCCGTACCGAGGCCAAACTCAGACTGAAAGAACATGCGGTGATAGCCGGGCTCGATGTATTCGAGACCGTCTTCACCACGTTTGATCCGGGCGTAAGGGTCGCCTGGTCGGTCAAAGAGGGCCGGACCCAGAAGCCGGGACGCCTCCTGGCAAGGGTAAGGGGGCGCACTCGCTCCATTCTCACTTGCGAGCGTCTCGCCTTGAATCTTCTCCAGCGTATGTCGGGCATCGCCACCGTGACGCGGCGCTTCGCCGACGAGGTCAGGGGAACCGGTGTCAGGGTGATCGACACCAGGAAGACGACCCCGGGCCTCCGGCTGCTTGAGAAATACGCCGTGCGGGTGGGAGGCGGGCTGAATCACCGGCCGAGGCTTTCCGACCTGGCCCTGATAAAGGACAACCACATCGCGGCGGCCGGCGGAATCAGGGAAGCGGTGGAAGGGGTACGGCGCCGGCGAGCCAGAGTCCCGGTCGAGGTCGAGGTGGGTCCCGATGTCGACCTTGACGAACTTGCGGGGCTTGACATAGACATTGTTATGCTGGACAACTGGCCGGTCAGGAAGCTCTCGCGGGCGATCCGGACGGTTAGAGGCCTGCCGTCGAGGCCCCTGGTCGAGGTCTCGGGAGGGGTCCGGCTGGAGACCGTGAGGAAGATCGCGATGTGCGGGCCGGATTTCATATCGGTGGGCTACCTGACCCACTCGGCTCAGGCGATCGACATCAGTCTCGACTTCTAACTCTCAAGTGGTCAATCTATGGATGAAACCGGCGATCTCGAAATAAACATCATCTTGAACCTTAAGAAGGCGGAAAGGTATGTAACGGCCGGCGAGCTGAGTAAAGCCTGCAAGGTCACGGGCGGGCAGGTCTCCGACGCCGTCCGGGAGCTCTCGAGCAGGGGATACCGCGTAGACCGTGTTCCGGGCGAAGGCTACAGGCTGGTGGGTACCCCGGACGGAATAGACGGCGCGGACATAAGGAGCGACCTCTACGGCAATGTCTTAGGAACCGAGGTTTTCACTTTCGGGCGGGTCACCTCCACGAATGACGTTGCTGTCTCCCTCGCGCGGGCCGGATCGCCCGAGGGTACCCTGGTGATCGCCGAGGAGCAGGCGCGCGGCAGGGGACGGCTCGGGCGGACCTGGTTTTCTCCGCCCGGGTGCGGCCTGTGGTTTTCGATTATCTTGCGTCCCAGCTTGAGCGCCGAGGGTTCATCGACCATCTCGCTGGCGGCTGCAGCCGGAGTGGCCGAGAGTCTTGAGGAGGCCCATGGAATCAAGGCGCAGATCAAATGGCCCAATGACGTTCTGGTCAGGGGAAAGAAGATATGTGGTATCCTCTCCGAGGCCGAATTCATCGACAACAGGGTGAGGTTTGTGGTCGTGGGTGTCGGGATCAACGTGCTCACCGGGAAAGACGCCTTCCCCGATGATATCGCGGACATTGCCACGTCGGTCGCCATCGAAACCGGCCGGCAGGTCTCGCGGACCGGCGTGCTGGGCCGTGTCGTGAATGCGATAGAGGAAAACTACACGGAACTGCGGGACAACGGATTCGACCGGGTCCGGAAGAAACTGCTCGGCCGGTCGGCACTTATCGGCAGGATGACGAGAGTGAAGACGCCCAATGGCGTAGTCGAGGGAGTGGCCGCGGACATAGACATCACCGGAGCGCTGCTTCTTCGCAAGGAAAACGGTTCGACGGAGAGGCTGGTAGCCGGGGAAGTTATCGGAATACTATAGGAGGCAGGGATGATCTTCTGCGCGGACTTGGGAAACACCACAGCGACGCTGGGGGTGCTGGACTCTCTCGAGATGAAGGGGTTCTGGAGGATCATGACCAGGGAAAGAACCGAGGAAGAGTATGGAGTGATCATCCGCTCCCTTCTTGAGTGCGCCGCCTTGGATGCCATGCCGGACAGGGCGGGTATCTGCTCGGTGGTTCCCTCTGAGACCGAAAGCCTGGCCGCCGCCATTGCATCCGTGCTCGGCGTCGAGGTCTCCAGGATCGACGGTGAGGGTGACTGGGGCATCAGCGTCCGCACCGACAACCCTTCCGAGGTGGGTGGGGACAGGGTGGCGAACGCGGTGGGCGCCTACTACCAGTACGGGGGACCCTGCATCATCGTGGATGCCGGCACCGCCACCACGTATGACTATGTTTCGGCGGATGGCGAATACTGCGGCGGCGTCATCGCCCCCGGTATCCGCTGCGGGGCGCGTGACCTGTGGACGCACACGAGGATGCTGCCTGCCGTGGAGATCCGCAAGCCTGCCAGGGTGATCGGAAGGACCACGGTCGACTGCATGCAATCAGGGATATTCTATGGAACCGTCTCGCAGGTGGAAGGTGTGGTGAGGCGAATGTGGGACGAGCTGGGTGTGGAGTGCTCCGTCATTGTCACCGGTGGGCAGGCCGAGATGTTGCATGAGGCCCTGGGCTTCGAGTCGGTCTATGATCCGCATCTTACGCCCAAGGGGCTAGCCTATGCCGTCGATGCGGGGCTTCGCTAGGCCGGGCAGCCGATCAGAAATTCACAAAGCCGGGGTCAGGTACCGAAGTGTGAATTCACACTTCGGTACCTGACCCCGGC
>JAUXGG010000154.1 GCA_030622265.1 Candidatus Eiseniibacteriota bacterium | reverse complement strand
TTGCTTCCTGGAACTCGGGCGTGACGGCGTATTCATACTCGTGAGCCGCCCGGTAGGCCGCAAGCCCGGCGTAGAAGAGTGAATCCCCCACTATGTGCCTCAGCATGTGGAGCACGCACGCCCCCTTCTCATAGGCGGTCGTTCCCCAGAGGTAGTTGGGGTCATAGATGGGGAAGTTCTCACCGCTTGAAAGAACCGGGTTCATAATGCTGGACTCGATGTAATCGTGATAGGCCGTCATGCCATAGGCGTGTTCCTGGAAGATGGCCTCTGAGAAGGTGGCAAAGCCCTCGCTCAGCCAGATATCCCGCCAGTCACCCACCGATACGCAGTCTCCCCACCACATGTGACCCATCTCGTGAGCAAGGAGCCAGTCATAGTTATGGTTGGGGCCGATGAGGCTCGTGACATGGGTGACACAGGTCTGGTGTTCCATATCACCCTTGGCCTCGGCCACAAATCCGAAGCGGGAGAAGGGATAGGGGCCATAACGTTCGATATAGCCCTCCATCATGATCGGGCAGTTCTCGAAATGGATCACGGCATCCTCCGCAGCAGCCGGGAAGACCCAATGGCTCATCCAGGGATAGGTGGAGTCGGGGATCTCGGTGAACCTGCCGGCATTTACGGTCATGCAATGCGGGGCGATCTGGTAGTTCATCTCGTAGTCATAGTGTGCGGTGCCGGCGACAGAGTCGATATGGCTGCTCACCCGTTGGCCGTTGCAGATCACCTTCTTGCCTATGCCCGGTACGGTGATGTGGTATTCGGCCGTGGCCTTGTCACACGGCCAGTCCCAGCACGGGAACCAGAACTTGCCCATGGAGGGAGGATCAGCCTCGAGACCTACACCCATCTGGAACGCGTGGGTCGGCACTCCTTCGAAGTAGAAACCTCCAAAACCGCCGGGGCCTTCATTGCCCGGTGTACCGTGGTAATAGATCTGGACCTCGAAGGTATCGCCGACGGCATAGGCCTGGCCCAATGTGATTGAAAGCACGGGGTCATTGTGAACAAAGGCCAAAGGTCCGCTCGAGCCGAAGACCGAGTCCACCGTGAGGATCGTGAAATCCAGGTCTATGGTCGAGAGGCCGGCTTCGGCGCTTAAGGACCGGACGCGGGTGTCACCGTCCAGGGTCTCGAGATTGATATCGATTAGGAGCGTGATGTTATAGTGTAGCACGTCATAGGAATGGGGACAGTTATCGGTCAGGCTGTCGGCGAACATGGGCCGGTATTTCAGGGACTCAACTGCCTTGAGCCACTCTCTTGAGCCCACTTCGAATTGCCGCGGATCGGGGAAATCCTCCAGAGTAAGCGCCCTCAAGGCGGGAGCTGTGATCATGAGTATGACTGATAGCGCAAGCATGCCGAGAGTTATACGCCTCATCTCCGGATACCTCCATTGTTGGCGGCTTTGATATGATGCAGTTCCACTCATATATCATACCACAGATGGGGCTGCGGTTCAATGCCGACGGGGCGCAGGGTAGTGTATCAATTTGTGTGTAAAAAGAGAGATGGGTGTATCCTCGATTCAGGAATCTGGACAATTGAATGGGGAGCCCGGGACCGGGGAACGCGCCGCGCCCGGGGATTGCGGTTGCAACAGGGGACCTGGAGGCTTAGGCTCGTATCAGACTTATATCAGGCTGCGCGAAGGCAAGGAGGGCCGTACGATGCCAGGGAAACCGAAGCATGTGTTCGCGATAATGGGAAGCCCCAGGAAGGGCGGCAATACCGACATCATGGTGGATGAGATTCTCGCAGGGGCGAGAGACGCCGGGGCAACCACCGAGAAGGTGATGATCGGGGATATCGAGATTCAGCCGTGTAAGGGCTGCGCGGCCTGCCGCACCACGGGTGAGTGCGTCCAGAAGGACGACATGAAGCAGATGCTCGAGAAACTCAAGGACAGCCATGTCTGGGTAATCGGCACCCCGGTTTACTGGTGGGGACCGACGGCGCAGCTTAAGGCTTTTCTCGACAGGTTCTATGCCAAGGCCGATCCTGAGAGAGCCAGGGAGTACTTCGCGGGCCACCGCGCGGTGCTTGCGGTCCCGATGGGCGATCCCAATCCCCAGACGGCCTGCCACCTGGTGGGGATGTTCCAGGATGCCCTTGCCTTCGTGAAGGGAGAGCTCTTCGCATCGGTGCTGGCTCCTGGAGCCTATGAGATGGGTGATGTGAAGAAGATGGAGAATGTGCTCAAGCAGGCGCGCCAGGTGGGCCGGGACGTTGTGACCACCTAAGATGATGACACACTCGTGGACTCTTGGTATAATAGAATAGCCGTGAGCTGCATCCGTCGGCTCACTTATCGCACCCTTGTGAGGCGGACGCTGGGATCAAGGTGGAGGTTGGGACGATGAGTAAGATAACTAAGCTTCTTCCGGTTTTGCTTCTCTGCGTGGGTATTCTTCACTGCTCCGACACCGTAACCAATCCCCGGGATGAACCGCCGAGGGCATTGACCCAGGCTGAGCTCCAGACCGTGAGCGCCTTCAATGACTTCGGCTTCGAGCTATTCCGTCGGGTCATCCAGGAAGATGAGGGTGACACCAATGTGTTCGTCTCCCCCTTAAGCATTTCCATGGCGCTCGGGATGACCATGAACGGTGCCAGGGGTACAACCGAGGACGCGATGAAGTCGACACTCGAGTTCGGGGAGATGGATATCGCAGACATCAACGAGGCCTACCAGGGCCTGATGGAGCTGCTTCCCGGGCTTGACCCTGAGGTATTGTTCGAGGTCGCCAATTCCATCTGGTATCGCATGGGGGAGAATATCAGGGAGGAGTTCCTCGCCGCGTGCCGGACTTACTTCGATGCGGATGTTACCGAAATCAACTTCGGCTCCCCCGATGCTGCCCCTACCATCAACGCCTGGGTGGATGATAAGACCCATGGCAAGATCAAGAAGATCGTGGGGGATCCCATACCGGCCGACATCGTGATGTACCTCATCAACGCGATTTACTTCAAGGGAACCTGGACCGATGAGTTCGATCCCGGCCTCACCCATGATGACACCTTCTACCTGCCCAAGGGCGCGCAGGTCTCCTGCCGGATGATGGCCCGACCCGACGAGGAGAAGCTGGTGGAGTTTGAGTACTTCGCGGACAACGAGGCCCAGGTCATCGATCTTCCGTATGCGAAGGGATGGTACACCATGACCCTGGTGCTGCCTGCCGGGGGAATTGACCTTGAGAGTCTCATCGCGGGCATCGACGGGGAGAAGTGGAAGGCGTGGACGGATTCCCTCAGCACCCGCGAGGGCAGGCTCCTCATGCCGAAGTTCGAGACCACCTATGAGATAGAGCTCAAAGATGCACTGACCGCACTGGGGATGGGATTGGCCTTCACCCCTGCGGCGGACTTCTCAGGAATGCGCGAGGGCGGGGGTCTATGGATCGACAAGGTCAAACACAAGACCTATGTCAGCGTGGACGAGGCAGGCACCGAGGCTGCTGCTGTGACTTCAGTCGGCATGATCGAATGGGTTGATCCCGAGACCTTCATTATGCATGTGAACCGGCCCTTCCTCTTCGCCATCCGGGAGAAGCACTCGGGCACCATTCTCTTCATCGGGAAGATCACCGACACCGGGTATCTGGAATAGCGCGATATGCGGGGAAGAAGGCGGCCGTTCTTTTGTATAGTTAGATAGCAATAGGCCGTGTCAGGTATTTCACATATCGCACCCGCTGAAGTGGACGCTGGAATCAAGAGGGGGGTTGGGACCATGGGTAAGTTACACAGGCTGCTTCCGGTTTTGCTTCTGTGCGCGGTTATCTTCCAATGCACTTACACGCCGATCGATCCTGATGACAAGCCGCCGAGAGCATTAACCCAGGCTGAGCTTCAGACCGTGAGCGCATTCAATACCTTCGGCTTCGAGCTCTTCAGGCAGGTCATCCAGGAAGATGAGGGTGACACTAACGTGTTCGTCTCGCCCTTGAGCGTCTCCATGGCACTCGGGATGACCATGAATGGTGCAAGGGGGGCCACAGAGCAGGCAATGAAGTCGACGCTCGAATTCGGGTCGATGGATATCGCGGACATCAATGAGGCATACCAGGGCCTGATGGAATTGCTGCCTGGACTTGATCCCGAAGTGCTGTTCCAGGTCGCCAACTCCATCTGGTACCGACTCGGAATGAACTTCAGGCAGGAGTTCCTGTCGACCTGCAAGACTTACTTCGATGCAGAAGTCGCCGGGCTGGACTTCAGCTCTCCAGGTGCCGCTCCTGCCATCAACACCTGGGTGGATGAGAAGACCAACGGCAAAATCAAGGAGATAGTGGAGGATCCAATTCCATTCGATATCGTTGTGTACCTGATCAACGCAATCTACTTCAAGGGGACCTGGACCGATCAATTCGATCCAGAGCTGACGAGGGATGATCTCTTCACCCTGCCCGGGGGCGATCAGGTCACCTGCCGGATGATGGTCCGTCCCGGTCCGGGGGAGACGACAGTCCTCGATTGCTTCTACAACGACGAGGTCAGGATCGTTGATCTTCCCTATGCGGACGGCTGGTACTCGATGACTGTCGTGCTGCCGGAAGTCGGGGTCGATCTGGATAATCTGATAGCGGGCCTCGACGGGCAGAAGTGGAACGCCTGGATGGAGGGAATCGGCACCCATCAGGGCATACTGCTCATGCCCAGATTCGAGACCACTTACGAGATCGAACTCAAGGACGCCCTGACCGCGCTGGGGATGGGATTGCCCTTCACATTCGCTGCGGACTT
This sequence comes from Candidatus Eiseniibacteriota bacterium, assembly GCA_030622265.1. Lineage (GTDB taxonomy): Bacteria > Arandabacterota > Arandabacteria > Arandabacterales > Arandabacteraceae > JAUVJV01. The sequence continues at coordinate 517 of JAUXGG010000154.1, read as the reverse complement.
CTCAGGAATGGTAAACGGCGGCGGTCTCTGGATCGACGAGGTCAAGCACAAGACCTTTGTCAGGGTGGATGAGGCCGGCACCGAGGCGGCCGCAGTTACTTCGGTCTCCGGCGCAACTTCGACGGGTTTCTTTGTGCATCTCAACCGCCCCTTCCTCTTCGCCATCAGGGAGAAGCACTCGGGCACCATTCTCTTCATCGGGAAGATCACCAACCCCGGGTACCTGGAGTAGACCTGTGCGCTTCATGAGATCGGCTCTGGCCCTGATGATTGTCGTATGCACCCTTGCGGTTCTCGACTCCTGCAGCGACAGCAATTGCGTATGTCCCTACCGTGAGGAGCGCCTCTCGGATCCCACGCTCTATATGCCTCTATCTGTTGGGAACTGGTGGAAGTTGAGGAGTTATGAAGGCGACAACTGGATTGCGGTGCTGACCGACTCTATTGTCGGCTATGAGGCTCTCCCCTTCGGGGGGTATTGCTACCAGGTGGTGAGGCGGTTCTTTGATTATGACCT